>NZ_MJGC01000058.1 GCF_001746915.1 Desertifilum tharense IPPAS B-1220 | reverse complement strand
GGGGGTTGGGGAAGAGGGGAATTAGGAGTTGGGAGTTGGGGGTTGGGGAAGAGGGGAATTAGGAGTTGGGAGTTGGGGGTTGGGGTAAGAAGGAGAATTGGGAAGGAGAGTAAATCTATTGTTCTACATATCTCCTCAGCACTATTGAACCCACTCAGCACACTGCTACGCAGAAGCTAAAGCAACAGCACTCTCTACTCAGCACTCTTTTCCACTCGGAACTCCCGACTTCCCACTCAGCACTCAGCACTCAGCACTCAGCACTCTTTTCCACTCGGAACTCCCGACTTCCCACTCAGCACTCAGCACTCAGCACTTTCTACTTAGTCGTTAGTCGTTAGACGCCGAAGTCGCGGGCGTTGGTGTGGGCGCTAAACCCGCCCGTGCGGAAGAGTCGGTCTAAGTCGCTGGGGTCAGAAGAGACGCGTTTGGCTTCTTCGATGGTGATTCTACCTGTGAGGGCCAGATGGTAAAGGGCGCTGTTGAGGGTTTGCATTCCCTCAATGGTGTCAATTTCCATCAGTTGTTTAGCTTCTTCTTCTTGACCTTTGAGCAAGAAGTCTTGCATCGCTGGCGTATTCACCAGAATTTCATGGGCTGCTGTGCGCCGACCGTCGGTGGTGGGTAATAATAACTGGGCAATTACGGCAACGAGGGAGTCGGTAATTTGAATCCGCATGGCCTGTTGCTCGTCTGTATCGTACAGGTTGAGCAGGCGGTTCAGGGAGTTAATGGCGCTGCGGGTGTGCAGGGTACCCAGAACTAAGTGTCCGGTTTGGGCGGCTTGGAGGGCGGTGTTGACGGTAATGCGATCGCGCATTTCCCCAATTAGAATCACGTCTGGATCTTCGCGCAATACCGCCCGCAAGGCTTGGTGAAATTCGTGGGTATGCAAGCCCACTTCCCGCTGGCTAATCAGGCAGTTTTGCGAGGCGTGGACGTATTCAATGGGGTCTTCAATGGTGACAATATGCCGAGACTCAGTTTCGTTGAGGTGGCGAATCATCGCTGCCATTGTGGTCGATTTCCCCGATCCGGTGGGGCCGGTGACGAGAACTAGTCCTTGGGGGCGGGTAATAATGCTTTTGAGGACTTCTGGTAAGCCTAAATCGTCGATGGTGGGGACATCTAAGCTAATTAACCGGATCACAATTGCCCCCCCGGTTAGCGACTCGAAGCAGTTGATCCGACCGCGCAGGAAGCCGGGGTAAAAAATAGCGGTGTCGAGTTCTTTTTCTTCCGCAAATTTTTGGCGCTGGGCGGGGGTTAAAATTTCGGCGAGAAATCCCTCAAACTGTTCTGGGGTGACTTTGGGGAGGGCTTCAACAATGACCATTTCTCCGCGAATTCGGTAGCGCGTTGCCTGACCGACGCGGATGTGAATATCAGAGGCTTTGCGATCGTGGGCATCTTTGATAATTTGTTTGATGGTCACTCCTCTGGGAACCTGCCGGACTTGACCGGGAGGCACTTGGGGCGGCGGTGGGGGAGGGCTTTTGGGACGAGAGCCAGGTGATGCTTGTATCGGTTGATCCATGATGTTTTATCCTAATCCGGCGCGCAACAACAAGTTGGAGAATATACGGACGGGTTTATCTTAAATCCAAGATAGTTATGCCCAATTCTTAAAAGAACCGCCAAATCGATCCGAGATTTCACGTACTTATTTTAAGAAATTCCTAGAAAGCCCGCCAGTTCTTAAATTTCTTAACCTTGCCAATCCGGAACCTGAGATTTTAATCTGTGTCATAAAAGTAAGTTCATTTCAGATCGTACCTACAGAGCGTGCAAGGGCTATGCAAATCAAGCGCTTTCTCTTATGTGCTGCTTCCTTCGGGTTGATCGCAACTCCGAATATGGCGATCGCCTCTTCTCCCCCCATTGTCCTTGCTCAATTCCAGGGAGAGGAGCAAACCAGCATCAATGTTTATCAAGCTGCAAGTCCCGCCGTTGTCACCATTCGTGCCGGTCGCGGTTCGGGTTCGGGTTCCATTATCAGCGCTGAGGGTCTGATTTTAACTAACGAACACGTTATCCGGGATTCGGGTAACGGTCAAGTCACGGTTCGCACTCCCAATGGTAGAAGCTATACGGGGGCTGTCATTGCTACCGATCGCCGTAACGATTTGGCGTTAGTTCGCCTTCTCAATACCCAGGGAGAACGTTTTCCCACGATCCCTCTCGCCAATGCGGATGGGATTCGAGTCGGACAGCAGGTGTTTGCCATTGGCAGTCCGTTCGGGTTATCGGGAACGCTGACTCGCGGTATCCTCAGCCGTATCGGTCGCGATGGCGATTTACAAACCGATGCCTCCCTCAACCCTGGTAACTCTGGAGGCCCTTTGCTCAATTCTCGCGGCGAGTTGATTGGGGTGAATAAGGCGATTTTAAGCCCTGATGGTCGCAGCAATAGTGGCATTGGCTTTGCGACTAGCGCTACCATCGCTAGAGATTTTATTACCCAAAATGCCAATCGTCCGGTTCCGAGTGGTGCGGTTGCTAGACAGCCGACTCCCAGTTCTCCAGCGCAGCGCAGCAGCACGCCGAATTCTCCGCGTTTGGGGGTGACGGTGGATGGTCGTAATTTAACGGTGTTGGAGGTGGAACCGGGTTCGGTTGCCGCTACGATTGGGTTACGTCGGGGCGATCGCATTGTTGCAATTAACCAGCGTCGCCTCACCGGAGTTGGCGATCTCCAAACCTTTCTCGATAGTCGCCCCAATTCTGCTCTATTAACGGTGAGTCGAAATAACCGTTTAGCTAACGTGCGCGTCCGGTTTTGAGAAACATTGCGATGGAGGATTTTGACCGTTCAGCATCCCGCTAGCGGTCTTTTTTCATCCTTAAGAGAGAGGCAAAATAGCAGTTAGCGAGATTTGCCGAAAAAACTCAACGCCAGCCGGGGTTTTTATCTGATGGCGATCGCCCATACCCTAGCTGTTTTAACTCAGATCGAGTACAGTAATCGACAACCCCCTCAAAAGCTTAATTTATTCAGGATTAAAAACGTGCGTGCTTTATTGATATATCCGGTTTTCCCTCCCACTTTTTGGTCATATAACAAAATTTTAGAGCTAGTCGATCGTCAGGTTCTTTTACCGCCTTTAGGACTTATTACTGTTGCTGCAATCTTGCCCCAAACCTGGGAATTTAAACTGGTCGATCGCAATGTAAGAGCCGTCACCGAAGCCGAATGGGAATGGGCAGATTTGGTGATTTTATCGGCGATGATTGTCCAAAAACAAGACTTGCTTGACCAAATTCAAGAAGCGAAGAAGCGCGGAAAATTAGTAGCCGTTGGCGGTCCCTATGCCACTTCAGTTCCCGAAGAAGTACAAGACGTGGGAACTGATTTCTTGATTTTAGATGAGGGTGAAATTACCCTGCCAATGTTTATAGAAGCCCTGGAAAGAGGCGAAAAAACTGGAATTTTCCGAACCACTGAAAAGCCAGCCGTTACCGAAACTCCCGTTCCCCGCTACGACCTTTTAGAACTAGATGCCTATGATTCTATGTCAGTGCAATTCTCGCGCGGCTGTCCTTTCCAATGCGAGTTTTGCGATATTATTGTCCTCTACGGCCGCAAACCCAGAACCAAAACGCCCGCTCAATTACTCAAAGAATTAGATACGCTTTATCAATTGGGATGGCGGCGAGGCGTGTTTATGGTCGATGATAACTTTATTGGCAATAAACGCAATGTCAAGCTGTTGTTAAAAGAATTAAAAATCTGGCAAGAACAGCATCAATATCCATTCCGATTTAATACTGAAGCTTCAGTTGATTTAGCAAGCGATCCAGAACTCATGAAAATGATGGTGGATTGTAACTTCGATGCCGTCTTTTTAGGGATTGAAACCCCGGATGAAGAAAGCTTGCAACTGACTAAGAAATTCCAAAATACGCGCAGTTCCTTAGCCGAAACGGTCGAGCAAATCATTGAAGCCGGATTGCGTCCAATGGCGGGATTTATTCTCGGATTTGATGGCGAGAAAAAAGAGGCAGCAACTCGCATTATTCAATTTGTCGAACAAGCGGCTATCCCAACCGCCATGTTAGGAATGTTGCAGGCGCTTCCCAATACAGCCCTGTGGCATCGCTTAGAAAAAGAAGGACGCTTGCGGGTTAATGATAAACAGGATATTAACCAAAGTACGCTCCTCAATTATGTGCCTACGCGTCCCATTGAAGATATTGCCAATGAATATGTAGAAGCGTTTTGGCAGCTTTACGATCCGCATATCTTTTTAGATCGGACCTATCGCTGCTTTCTGAAATTAGGCGCGCCAACTGCTAAAGAACCGTTTAAGCTTCCGAGTTGGACAGATCTTAAGGCATTGAGCATTATTATCTGGCGACAAGGGGTTAAACGCGATACGCGCTGGCGGTTTTGGCACCACCTGGGGGGAATTTTACGCCATAACCCAGCCGTGTTTGCCCATTATCTAACCGTTTGCGCCCATAACGAGCATTTTTTGGAGTATCGCCAAATTGTTCGCGCCGAAATTACGAAGCAGCTAGTAGAGTTTCAACGTCAAGAGGCGCTTTTACAAACTGAAAGTTCATCGGAGCGTTTAGTCGAAAGCGCGTAGGATAATGGCAGCGTGGGATCTAGCACAGCTTGCGTATGAACATAGCTCAGAAACTCGCCGATTGGTTGGAAACCCATTGGATAACGCCAGCTTATGCGGGATGGTTGCTGATGGGGTTAGCGGTTTTCTTTTTTGGGGCTGCTACCAATACCCTTGTGGGATGGTTGTATGTGATGAGTGGGGTGAGTTTTGCCTTATTGCTGGTTGCTGCCATTTTACCGGCGCGATCGCTCAAAGGTATCGAACTTTATCGCAAACCCATTCAACCCGTCAGCGCTGGCGATTGTTTAACCGTCGATCTCGAAATTATCAACCGAACCTCACAACCCAAAAGTTTACTGCAAGTTCACGACACCTTGCCCTTTGTATTAGGCAAGCCGATGGTCTCTCCGATTGAATCAATCGCGCCGTATGGTACCTACAAATGGACTTACTATCAGCCGACTGAACGACGGGGAATTTATCGCTGGGAAACCGTAAAGCTGAGAACAGGCGCGCCGTTGGGATTATTCTATTGTCGGCGATCGCGTCCTTGCAAAGCAACAGCCATCGTCTATCCTACCGTTCTCCCCTTAAGTACCTGTCCCATTCTCGATCGTCTCGGACAAGACCAAGCCGTCCGTTATAAAAGCGATCGCCAAGGCTTCCAAAGCGCCACAGAAGGCATTACGCGCGGTTTGCGACCCTATCGAGTCGGCGATCCCATTCGGTTGATTCACTGGCGCAGTAGCGCCCGTTACGGCGATTTGCGCGTGCGCGAATTGGAGGTAATTTCGGCTGGTCAAGAAGTTGCGATCGCCCTCGATAGTGCTGCAAAGTGGAATTTGGATGATTTTGAACAAGCCGTAATAGCAGCCGCCTCCCTTTACTTTTATGCCTCGCGGCGACAAATGAACGTCCAACTGGCGACGGCGGCGACTGGGTTACTTCAAGGTCATCGCGTCGTCTTAGAAGCCTTAGCCGCCACCTATGCTGGCGAAGAATCCATCGGACAAGCCTTCGGTCAAGTTCCGGTCATTTGGCTTTCTCCCAACCCGCAGCAAGTTTCCTTCCTCCCCAGGGGAAGCCGCTGGATTTTGTGGTCGCCATCGTCGGACGATTCGCCCAGCGCTTTTCCCGGTTTAACCATTAACCGCGAAGAATCCTTGCAACTGCAACTGCAAAAACTGCCATCTTAACTTAACAAGGTCATGTCTGAATCCGACTTTCCCGCCGAATTCTGGCAGGGAATCCAACAATTCAACCAAGGCGAATTTTATGAATGTCACGATACTCTAGAAGCCATCTGGATTGAAGCGAGCGAACCCCAAAAGACCTTTTATCAAGGCATTTTACAGCTAGCCGTGGCCATTTATCACTTGGGCAATCATAATCTGCGCGGGGCGACAATTTTGGTCGGAGAAGCCATTAGCCGCCTCAGTCGCTATCAGCCCAACTATGCTGGAATTGATGTTATCGGGTTGCTCGATGAGAGTCAAACCTTGTTGAGACAATTGCAACAAGCAACATTAGAAAATGTTAATCTTCCTCAACTCCTTCAAGAGGGTGGCTTACAATACCCCAAGATTTCTCTGCTTGAGACTTCAGAAAACTCGGATAACCTCTAAGCAATCCAAGCCGCGTTCAACGAATCGAGCAAATTCTTGACGAATGACCTGGAGGTTGCTCTAATTTCAACTATCGCGACCCCTCGGTCTAACCTGCGTGCTTCTGAGCGCTGATTGAACTTATCCCTATATCCTGCCCCCTCCTATGCGAAATGTGACAGTTAAGACCCAAACCGCAACCTCCTCATCCTACGCCCCATCGGTTCCGCTTTCGGTCTACCGCGAACTGGCGGCTGAAATGCAGGCTAACCAGGCCATGCTAGAGTTTTTGAGAACTCAGAATCAGCAACTCCTGCAACAAAATCAACACCTGCGTCAAGAAATTGACCAATTTGTTCAATCGGCCATCCGCCTTCAACAGAAAGTCGAGGGTTCAGAACCGGCGGTCGCACCCACGACTCGGATCAACCGTTCGCCTGAATTGGGTGAATCTCTCTCTTCCTCTACACCCCAACGTCCGCTTCCCCGAACTGTACCGCCTAAGCCGCCAGAACTCAAAGAAGCCTCGCCGCAACCTCTCATCGCCGAACAAGAGGAAGGACGCTATCGCCGTCCAACTCCCCCAGAAAAGTCCAGCGAGATTAACGGCGTCTGGCTAGCGGTTGCCATTTTTCTGATTGTGGTGGTAACTTTTGGGGCAAGTTTTGCCATTGTTCGCCCGCTCATTCTCAAGCGCTAGACCGCTCGATCGAGCAATGAGCGCAAATATTGGTAACATAAGGTACAAAATTCTCACACTCAGCGATGGTACTAAAGTGCCATGCTATTAAAAAGTCTGCTGTCAATCTCTGTGAGGAGTTAAGCGCTTGAAAAAGATAGAAGCTATTATCCGACCGTTCAAACTTGACGAAGTGAAAATTGCTTTAGTCAATGCAGGTATTGTGGGGATGACCGTTTCTGAAGTTCGAGGGTTCGGACGCCAGAAAGGACAAACAGAACGCTATCGGGGTTCTGAATATACGGTTGAGTTTCTCCAAAAGCTCAAGATTGAAATTGTGGTTGATGACGCTCAAGTCGATTTAGTTGTCGATAAAATTATTGCGGCAGCGCGCACGGGCGAAATTGGCGACGGTAAAATCTTTGTTACGCCCGTCGATCAAATCATTCGGATTAGAACGGGTGAAAAGAACTTTGAAGCGATTTAGCTTCTAGGTTTGCCACTCAAACCGCGATCGATCCGCTTCTAGTCGGAAGTTTATACAGATGGGGGTGGATCTGCTATTAGGGGGAGGGTAACGCATACCGTTGTCCCTACCCCGATAGTGCTGTCGATCGTAATTTCTCCGTTGAGTAAATCTACGGCTCGCTTAACAATGGTTAACCCCAAACCCGTACCGGGTCTTTGCTTGGCGTTTGCTGCACGGTAAAAGGGTTCAAACAGGCGGGTTTGAGATTCTGGGGGAATTCCCATCCCGCGATCGCGAATCTGGCAGGTGAGTTGATGCATTTCGCAGATGATGTCTAACTCAATGGTTGCCCCAATCGGGGAATATTTAATTGCATTGGTCAGAAGATTGGTGAGGATCTGCCAAAGCATTTTTTCATCTAACAAAAGGGTTTTGCAAGTCGGTTGATGGGTAAACTGGAGGATGTGGCTTTGCCCAATACTGAACTGAAGCGAATCAATTAAGTCTTGACAAAATTCCACAATATTCAACAATCGGGGCGCGAGCAAAACGGCTGAAGATTCGCTAGATTCTAGGATGACGATATCTTCGAGGAGTTGATTAATCGCGCTCACCGCACTGTTAATGCGCTCGAAGTGTTTTTGCCTTTTGTCTTCGTTGAGATGGTTGTGGTAGGCTTGCAGGAGTTCGGCAGAGGCGGCGATCGCAGCTAAGGGATTGCGGAATTCATGGGAAATATAAGAAATATACTCCGATCGTAACGCCTGAGAAGTTTCGTTCTCTTGAGTCAATCCTTTACTTTGGTCTAGCAGGGATTGCAATTCGGATTCAATTTGATGGCGAGTTAAAGCAATCTCCACCGCAATGGTTAACTCGCGTTCTTCAAAGGGTTTGAGAACATAGCCAAAGGGGAGCGTAATTTTAGCCCGTTCTAGGGTTTCGCGATCGGCATAGGCGGTTAGATACACCACCGGGAGACGAAAGCGATCGCGAATAATTTGAGCCGTTTCTACCCCATCTAACTCTCCAGGCATCACAATATCCATTAACACCAAGTTCGGATCGGTTTCGCTCACTTTTTGAAGTGCCGTTTCCCCATCCGTTGCAATCCCCACCACCTCGTATCCAGCACGGTTTAAGGTCTGCTCGATCTTGCGGGCGATCAGGATTTCATCTTCAGTTATTAAAACTCGAATAGCCATATTGAATTGGGAATAGAGCAAGTTTTTGTCCAAATCAACCTTAGAGGCGCTTGCTGTAGGTTAGTTCTGAGAAAATCAGTCTAAACTCAGTACCGCCTTGAGTTTTTAGGTCTAATGTGCCTCTAAGTTGCAAGGCCAAATCGTAAGCCACTTTCAATCCTAATGATTGTAAGTTCTCAATCGCAAAGTTAGGAGGTAATCCAATGCCGTTATCGCGAATTTTTAGTTCATATTTCGGCTTGGGAGGTCGAGTCTGAGCTGGGTTTATCGCCAATTCAGACGTTGCCAACTCTAGGGAATCAGGGAGTTGTTTAAGCGAAATCAGAATTTCACCAACGCGCTTATTGGGAAAAGCGTGCTTAATGGCGTTGGTAATCAGTTCATTCAGTAATAACCCGCAGGGAACGGCTGTCTCTAAGTTGAGAGAAACGGCAGCTAGATCGTAGTTTAATTGAATATGGCCGTAGTGGGTACTACTGGTCATAAAAATACTATTGGCCAGCCGATAAATATATTGGCTGAAATTGACCTGACCTAAGTTAGTAGAGCGATACAGCGTTTCGTGAATCAGCGCCATTGAGCGGACGCGATTTTCGCTATCTTGTAAAACGCTCTTTACCTTTAAATCCTGAATCGATTCTGCTTGGAGACTAAATAAGGCTGAAATCACTTGGAGATTATTTTTAACGCGGTGATGTACCTCCTTGAGCAAGACTTCTTTATCGCGCAGGGATTGCTGCAATCTGGCTTCCGCTTGTTTGCGATCGCTAATATCCTCCGCTAAACCGACAATGCGATAGATTTTGCCCTGTTTATCGTAAATGGGAAAAGCGCGATCGCGAATCCAGCACAACTTACCACCGGGACGAATCACCCGATATTCTTGCTCGCAGCCCTCGCGATGGATATGGGAAAAATTGGTTAAAGCGCGATCGCGATCGTCAGGATGGATTGAATTCAGCCATTGGGCAAAAACTGCACCAGGCGTTAAGCCAAATTTACCCAAAATCCGCTCAAATGCCGGACTCACATAGATCGCATCCTGGTAATTCTGCGTACTCATCCAAAACAGATCGTTAATCGTTTCAGCCATTTGCCGAAACTTTTCTTCGCTTTCGCGCAAAGCATCTTCGGTTCGCTTGCGCTGCGTAATTTCCATCACCGTGCCAAATAAGCCGACGGCCTGTCCTCGAATATTCGTAACGATTTCACCTTTACCTAAAACATAAATCGTAGAACCATCGGCTTTGACGTAGCGGTGTTCAATTTCGTAAGGTTCGCCGGTTTGAATCGTGCGCTTGACTCGCGCTTGTAACGCCTCGGCATCCTCTAGAGGCATCGCCGCCAAAAACTCAGCATAGTTCGGTTCTGGCTGGTTGCGATCGCAGCCAAAAATCTCAAACGCTTCTGCTGACCAAGAAATTTTTTGGCTAAATAAATCAAATTGCCAATTCCCAATTCGGGCCAGTTTTTGAGCGGCGGCTAAACTCGCTTCGCTTTTTCGCAACTCAGCTTCAGCTTGCTTGCGATCGCTAATATCTTGAATGATTCCCAACGTTTGACTTGATGTCAATCCATGAGAAGGCAGCAGCGTCACCACCAAATCCGTCCACACCCGCGAACCATCCTTGCGGATAAACCGTTTTTCCATGCGGAACGTCGAAATCTCGCCGCACAACAATCGCGTCATCTGCTGCAAGTCTGCGTCTAAATCCTCCGGAGCGGTAATATCAATCAGGGTTTTCCCCAGTAACTCCGCTTCCTCATAGCCCAAAATTTGCCGATAGGTTTGGTTTACCTGCGTCAACTTCAATGTGTGAGTATCGATCAAACCCGTCCCCACAGGGGCTTTATCAAACACCAGCCGAAAAAGTTCTTCGCTATGGCGCAGAGCTTGTTCGGTTTGCTTGCGTTCGGTAATATCAAACAGCGTTCCGGAAGTGCCTAAAAAATTACCTTGGGAATCGGTTCTTAAACGCGCCACAACTTCTAGCCAGCGAACCCCGCCCGATTTGGTGAGGTAGCGAATAGAATGCTGGCAATAGTCTCTCTCGCGGCGCAGCAAGGGCAGTAATAAATTTAAGTTAGACTGGCGATCTTCCGGATGGACGTAATCGAGAAAGCAGGTACCGAGGCTTTCTTCAATTGAGAATCCCGTAATTCCCGTCCAAGCCGGATTGAGAAAAATCCACCGCCCATCCGCATCTGTTTGAAAAACAGCTTCTTGGAGGTTATCCACCACCGAACGATAGCGGGCTTCGCTCAGTCGGAGTTGGTCTTCAATCTGTTTGAGTTCTGTAATATTGGTGGCGCTGCCAATAATGCCTTGAATTTTTCCTTGCGGATTGAGAAAAGGATTAATCGCCACTTGGTACCAACAGACATTACCTTGGGAGTCGGTTTCTGAATGGGGAGCAGAAAGATAAGGTTCGCCTGTAGCCATGACGGCTTGTTCGATTTGGCGGTATTGTTCAACCACAGCAGAATTTCCCAGCAATTCCGCATCCGATTTACCGATCGCCTCTTCCACCTGACAGCCCATGCGTGCGGCTTCTGCTTGATTAATGGCCAGATAGCGTCCAAAAATATCTTTAGCAAAGATGGAACTGGGAACGCTTTCAATAATTTGACGCAGAAAGGCTTTTTGCGATTCTAGTTCGAGTTCGGCTTGCTTGCGTTCGGTAATGTCAAAAACAACGTTGGTGAGGCTGAGGACTTCGCCTTGCGGGTTGGTGACGGGTTCGCCTTTGAGTAAAAACCACAGGATTTTACCGTTCGGATGAATAAAGCGGTGTTCGAGTTGAAACGGTTGGTTCAGTTGCAGGCTTTGCTGAATGGTGTTGTGGAGAATTTCAGCATCGGGGGAGGGGACGTAGTTGAGAAATTCTGCGGGGGAAGGGGGGGGTTTTGTTGGATCGAATCCTGTAAGCTCATAGGTTTCGGGTGTCCAAGTGATTTGTTGGGTGGCGATGACGTATTTCCAACTCCCCAGGCGGGCCATTTTTTGGGCTTTGGCAAGTTCGGCTTCTCGCTGTTGCAGTTGCGCTTCAATGCGTTTGCGATCGCTAATATCGGTGGCGACTCCCCGCAGTCCCATAGGTTTGCCATTCTGTTCTCCGTAGGGTTCAATGTTGAAATCGAAGTAATGAACCTGTCCGTTTAAGGTTAGGGGAAGTTCTACGCGCTGGGTTTGTCGGGTTTCGAGAACGCGTTGTTTAATGGCAGTAAGTTGTGCGACTTCGGCTTCGCTAAATAAATCGCGATCGTAATGACCAATCACTTGTTCTGGCTCGAACCCGTCTGGCAAGTTATACACCCAGGTGTATTGCAGGTTGGCATCTTGGCTAAAGACAACAATGGGCGAGTTTTTCAGCACGCTCTTGAAGCGTTCTTCGCTTTGCAGTAATAACGCTTGGGCGTGACAGCGTTCGATGGCATATCGCAGAGAACGTTCTAACAGCGGATAGTCAAAATTGCCCTTGATCAGGTAATCTTGGGCCCCTTGGCGCACGGCTTCAAGGGCAAATTCGGTGTCATCTAAGCAGGTGAGGACGATTAGGGGAATGTGGGGGGCGATCGCGCGAAATTGGCAAACGGTGTCTAAAGCAACGGCATCGGGTAAAAATAGGTCTGACAGAATCGCATCAAAGGGTTCTTCGTTGAGGAGATGGGCGATCGCCTCTTGCAGTCGGGTGACGTGAACGATCTGCCAGTTCGCTCGAATGGATAGGGGAATTTGAGCTTGGAAGAGTTCTGCATCGGCTGAAGAGTCTTCTAAAAACAGGACGCGCAGAACTTGAGCCATTTGGGAGTGCATCATCATACACCTGGGGCTAGGGTAGGGACTCTCAGTGCCAGCTCGTTTAAGACGTGGTTTGAGGCCACAAAAGCGCGATCGCCACTTTAACAGCTTGACCCACCATTGACAGTTTAGCGGTCTCCGAAGCTTGTTTTTCCCAAATTAATAAATTGTCGCGAAACTGGGAATCCTGCCGCCCGCGCTGCACAATTAAATTAACAATTAATTTCCTTTGAAGTTCTTCTAGAGCAATTCCTTGTTGCTTTAAATAATTGAGCAATCGCTGCACGCTTTCGACAAATTGTTCGGGTTCTTGAGATAATAGAATTAGCCGAATTTGTTTCGAGACTTCTTGATAAAGTTGTTGGCGCTTGTCAATTCCCGGTTGAGGCATAGTCGGGGGCGGAACTGGAGGGGAGGCGCGATGATTATTCTGAGAAATTTTTAACAGGTGCAAGATTTTGGGACGGTTTAGCATGAATAGCGGTTGCATTTCCGTATAAAGTTCTAAGATCCGCTCTCCCAAAATTTTAGAATTGACTAAATAATTAGCACTAAGGCGAAGCAAGAAGTGATTCTCTTGAGGCATAAAAGATTGAACCTTTAAGCTCAATTCCCGGTTTTCTTGCTCCAACTTTGCCAATACAAAAACTAAAATTTCCCAATTCGGATTTTCAGCAAATAAAACTTCAATCGTTGTGCTGTTTTCTTTATATTCCCGACCTAATTCACCCGGTTCAAAAGAGCGACCCACCGGATAACGATTTGTTGCACTTTTATTCGTATAATTAAATTGTGTATAAACATATTCACATTCAACCTTGCTCAGATCGACCTCTTCAATCAGCCAGTTATAAATACAGCATCCTGTCAGCTTTGCGCCCTCTACCAGAGTTCTAATTAACCGACTTTCTAATAAAAAGGCCCCGCGCAGATCCGACTCGCTCAAGGTCGCATCGCTCAAATACGCGCCACTTAGATCGGCGCGTTGTAGATCGGCCCCCCGTAAATTCGCTTCGGTTAAATCCGCCCTGAGCAGATAAACATCTTGTAAATTGGCTCGCAGTAAATGAGCCTTCTTAAAACTCGCCTTCAGCAAATAGGCCCCGCTTAAATTCGCCCGACTTAAATCCGCGCTATCCAGAATCGCCTCGCTGAGATCCGCCCCCGTTAAAACTACCCGATGCAAATCGGCTTCGGTTAAATTCGCCGTTCGCAAGCAAACCCCCATAAGATTTGCTTCAATTAAATTGGCACCGATCAGCAACCCAGAGCGCAAATTAGACTCTTCCATGTGGCTTTCGCGCAGGTTGGCTCCCGACAAATCGGCCCCGGTTAAATTCGCCCGTCGTAAATTGGCCTCCATTAACTCGGCAAATTGAAGCTTGGCACCGAGAAGTTTTGCCCGTTCTAAATTCACTTGGTCTAACTTGGCCTGTTGTAAGTCGCTATTGCTGAGATCCGCCTCTTGCAACACCGCCCAGTTGAGATCGGCTTCTTGGAGGTTTGCCAGCCGCAAATCGACCTTACTCAAATTCGCACCGCTCAAATTAGCGCGATCGAGCTGTACATTAGATAACACCGCACTCCGCAGATCGGCTCGACGCAAACAAGCGCCCGTTAACTGAGCCTGATTTAACGAAGCCCAGCTTAAATTGGCCCCTGTTAAGTCGGCCCCGGTGAGGTTAATCTCTCGTAAGTTGGCACCGCTGAGATTGACACCGCTTAAATTAACGTGGGCAAAGTCTCGCTCTCCTTGTTGGTAGCGATCCAGAAGCTCCTGTTTTTCCATGCATGACAATCCTTATGAAGGAGTTCTGAAATCAAATGAACCTCTCCTTAGTCTATCGGCTTCAAACCCACTTCAGTTAACCAGGGTTTGACCCCCTAAATGGGAAATTTTGGGAGAACTCAACCCTGGAGTTAGCCTCGATTTGCAAAGTCAAACTGAGGGCTTTAGGGCAGCCAGCGGGGGCGAACGCCTCGAAACGGTAACTCTTCCGGTTGGAGGAGAATTTGCAAGCCTGGTGTTTGCGGAGAAGCATCGGTGAGGGCTAATAACCAGAGGCGGCTAGAGACGATGGTTTGACCCGTGCTGGTGGAGGGACCGACAGCTTGGGCTTGAGGATCGCCAGTCACGACTTGATCGAACAAAAGGGCCATCCCATCCGGAGAAAGGCTCAGTTGAGCATCGCGCTGATCGGGAAGGGCCACTAGGGGAGTTTCTATCCCAGTTTGCAGGTCAATGGCGGCCAGATAGGGGACTTCTTGATAAACTTCCCCCTCCAACAGTTGGCTGAGAAGACAGTACAGTTGCGCTTTGTTGGGGCCGAACTGGCAGTTAAAGATTGAACCTGTGGTTTTGAGGAGTTCTTTTTGGGTGCCCTGGTTGGTGACGAGATAGAGCGATCGCGTGTAGTCGGGATTGAATTTGACCATTGTGGCAGCAGTGCCATCGTTAGAAAAACTCAGTACCATGCCAAATCTTGGTAAAAAGTCGAGGGGTTCGGCTTGGGGTTTGATCGGTAAGATTGCCACCCCTTCCCCTTGGGCGATCGCGATCGCGCGACTATCTGGGGTCATCACAAAGTCTCCCCCCGGCTGATTTTCCAGCGGTTTAGCGGGTTTGCCCGGTTGCAGCGTCCACAACCCAGAGTCGCCAGGGTTGCGGCGATTAATCCGATGCACCACAATCGTTTGACTATCGGGGGTGAGGTCAAATTTCAGGTTTTGATAGCCTTTATGGTCGAGTAGCAAATCGACTTTACCGGCGGCGCTGGGTTGACCAGAAACAGTAGTTAACCCGGTGGTGACGGTATAAATTTGCTGTTCGAGCATTTGCCCCTGGGCGGCTTCAGCGCGGGTGGTGGCCGCAAAGAGGATGCGTTCGCGATTTTGATAGGGCTTAAAGTCCATCACCACTAAATTAGAAGGGGTGAGGAAGGTTTTTTCCTGTTGGGTGAGGTTATACAGAATTAAGCGTCCGGCTTCTTCGCCTTGAGTGCCAATAAAGACAAACACGCGATCGCGGGTAGTAAACTCGCCTTGAAACGGTCTGACGGTGACGCCCGTGCGATTGGGATTGTCGGCACTAAAGCGGTCTTGGGCATTATTTAAGGAGACTTGAAAGCGATTGCCATAGGGGGCGGGTTCGTTTAAGGTATAGGCCATGCGTTGACCCGCCCAACTGATCCGTCCGGGGAGAGGCGGGTCAATTTTCAGGTTATTTTCCACGCTTTGGCGTTCCATTGGGCGGCTAAAGCGAATAATAAAAGCCGTATCCTGGGCGCTAATGACTCGATTTTGCCAGCTAAATTCGCGTATCCTGGGGGGCGTGTTGCTTCCAAACAGGATCAGCAAGCCAATGACAGCGCTGAGGATGCCCATCAGGGCGATCGCGACTCGATCCAGGGGTTGGGAGAATTTGGGGAAATACTTCTTTAGCTGGGAATGAATCATAGCCGAATCGGGAATTAGTAGTGATAGGGATTGGCGGGAACGGGAATTTCTTCGATCGAACTCGGTTGAATGGTAAGCTGGCGCTTGCCGCTAAATTCTTCGGTAATCATTTCGCCTTGAACGGCCAGCCAAGTATCTTGGGGATAGCGATCGCGGCTAGTTTCGAGTTTGACGGGTAAACCCACGGGGTAAACATCGGCCGCACAACAGGTCATCACAAACCGAGTAATGGTGAAATAGTTATCCGGTAAAACGGGCGAGTGGACGACGAACCCTTCCACGTTGACCTTTTGGCCGCTATAGGCGTCGGGTTCGGGGTAAACATTTAGCGTCCTCACCCAGTCGATAATGGTTTTTTCTTCGGGACGGGTGACTTGACCGAATGATTGCGGCTGCGACTGGGTAATGGGTAAAAAGTCGTTGACGCCCCGTTGCAGGGCGGTTGCGGAAACAAAAACAGTGGGTTCGATAATCAGGCCTAAAACCGCTGTAAAAATTAAAATACAGCTTCCCAAACCGGGCGGAAAGAAATTTAAGTGTTCCGCTTGGGAATTCCGAGCGCGGGAGTTCTGGCGCGAAGTTTTTTTCAACAGTTCTGCGGTTTTCACCAGGGCGATCGCGCTCAGGGCTATGCCCGCAAAAATGGTCAACCAGTGGTAGGCCGGATGAATCAGCAAATGCAGTTGACCCCCCAACCAGAGTTTTAGGAGAACCAACCCCCAAAGGGCGATCGCGCAGACATCTAACCAGGGATTTCTCAGGTTTAATCGTTCTAAATCTAGCATCGCTTAATTGAGCATTTGATAGCTAAACGTCAAGATGAAGACCAGTTGTGCCGCCAAACCGAACAGGTAGATAATGGCTCTGCCTTTGAAGATGGAAAGCATTAAACCGATGGCTTTGAGGTCAATCATCGGGCCAAAGACCAGAAACGCCAATAAGGACCCGGTGGTGAAGGTGGACGCAAAAGACAGGGCAAAAAACGAGTCTACCGTCGAACAAATCGAGACAACCGCCGCTAGCACCATCATCGCCACAATAGAACTAATTGGCCCGGTGCCAACGGATAGGATGATTTCGCGGGGAACGCCGACTTGAATAGCGGCGGCGATCGCGCTTCCTAAAATTAGCACCCCCCCTAACTCGCGCAATTCCTGCACGCAGTTGGCTAACAGTAAGTTAAGGCGGTCTTGAAAGGATAATTTTTCGCTTGGAGTCGTCAACATTTGCGTTTGCAAGTCCATTGCATCGACGCGCTGACCTGCGGCATCGCCTAACCAAAAGGTCCCGGAACGCAATAATGGAGAGGTGGCGCTAGCCATTGCGGGTTGGGGTTGAGGAACGCAACGGGCGACGACGGGTTGCAACAGCGGGCGCAAGTCGGCTTGGGCGCTAAATGTCCAGGCGAGAAGGGTGGCGACGGTTAGCGAGAAGGCAACGCGCAAAACCACAATTTCGGGTTGATCGCGGAAGGCCGTCCACGTAGACCAAATCACGATGGGATTGATGGTGGGGGCCGCTAATAAAAATCCAATTGCTACCGAGGGGGGAAACCCTTGAATCAGGAAGCGTCGGGCGACGGGAACGTTACCGCATTCGCACACCGGAAATAAAAAGCCAAAGGTACTTCCGGCTAAGGCTCCGAGTAGGGGATTTTTGGGAATCAGCCGAATCAGTCTGGTTTCATCCACAAATAGCAATAAAGCGCTAGAAAGTAAGACCCCTAGCAAGAGAAACGGTAGCGCTTCTACCAGCAAACTGAGAAAGATTGTAAAAGCACTCTGGAGTTGAGTCATGAGCAGCGTGCGTAATGAGCGAACAGGGCAGCAACAGCTAAGTGCGAGTGTTGATTGGGCGATAACCATCGCAGGAGCGATCGCCAACATGCCCAAACTATTCTAGGAGACATCTTTAGGAAAATTAGACTTGCAGGCAAAATTGGGGGACAAAAATGACTCCGTGTCACTACGGATAGACACTTAAAGGATTGGCCTAGGAGCGGGCAACTTCTATGAAGGGGTTTGCGTCTCAGGGGAAAAGTTAGCTTCACGTTGAGGAAAAACCTGCAAACTCAGCAAAATCTCAGGGTACCGCGCTAAAACTCAAGTAAGCGTTTGTCAATCTCAAGCCTGTGAGACTGCCCAATCGGGAGGACTAACAGCATTCTGATTGAGAAACTGCCACAATTGTTCCCGATTCTCTCCGAAATTTTCCGGATGCTGAAAGTAGTTAATCCGGGAGGCATCCCAAAGAGTGCATATGCTATTACCGCTTCAGTCATCTATGTCCTGTCACAACCGGATTTCACCTTTACCCCAGATTCGCGGTGAAGCGGACTCCGTTGTAGACATTTCTACGCGCCAAGCTAGAGTTGCTCAGGATATTGAAATTGATTTTGCCACGTTGCAACCTTTTGAGCGCGTCACGACTCAATACGCGGCTTTAGGGGCGGTGTTTGAGCAGGCGATCGCGATCGTTCCTTCTAATCCGATTTTTCGCCATGCTCCCGATGCTTTAGTGGTGATGCCCCTCACTCATCATAAGTATCTGTATATTCACTTAACCCCGTTTCGTAAGAAAGTGGAAATTACGGTTTGTGGGGCTAAACCCGTGGCGATGACGGCTTACGATCGCGAAGGGAATATTCTGTGCCATACATGCAGTTTGGCCTGTTCCGATCGCCAACCGGAGGCGGTGCTATCCTCGCAACATTTAGCAATTTTAGCCACGGGGATTGCTAAGGTGATGGTTCATTCCCAAGCCCCTTTTAGCATTGAGCGGTTTGGGGCTGGCGGTTAAGCCTTTTGTGCGGGTTGGGTGCTTGGGGATAAACTCGAATACACGGGCACCCTAATATCAAGCACGAATGAGGCAACGTTGATGACAGTTCAGGCTGACTTAGCACTCCAACGCATTAATCCGATTAGCTTTGGTACGGATGGATGGCGCGGTTTAATTGCGGCGGATTTTACCTTTGAGCGGGTGGCGCTGGTGGCTCCCATTGCGGCTCAGGTGTTAGCAAAGGTTTACGGCGAGTCTACGGGAAGTCGGACGATTATTGTGGGTTACGATCGCCGCTTTATGGCGGAGGATTTTGCGCGTCATGCGGCGAATGCGATCGCGTCTGTTGGCTTTGATGTGCTTCTGAGCGAATCCTATGCCCCGACTCCGGCGTTTTCTTGGGCGGCGAAGTCTCTCAATGCCCTAGGCGCAATTGTGATGACGGCGAGCCATAACCCGGCAGGTTATTTAGGCTTAAAGGTGAAAGGGGCGTTTGGGGGTTCGGTTGCGCCGGAAATTACGAAACAAATTGAGGCGCTGCTTCCCCAAGGGGTGACGCCGAGTGCGACGCCGGGACAACAGAGTTTATTTGACCCCTGGCCGAGTTATTGTCAAGAGTTAGCGACAAAAGTTGATGTTGCTCCGATTCGTGCAGCGATCGCTCAAGGTCAGCTTACGGTATTTGCGGATGTGATGCACGGGTCGGCCGCTAGCGGGTTAGAGCGCATTTTAGGTATCCCCATTCAAGAGATTAATTCCGAACGCGATCCGCTGTTTAATGGCGGCGCGCCAGAACCCTTACCGCGCTATCTTTCGCAACTGTTTCGCCGCATTCGCACCCATCGCCGTTCTCACCCGGAAGGGTTGACGGTGGGGTTGGTGTTTGATGGCGATAGCGATCGGATTGCGGCGGTGGATGGCGAGGGAAATTTCCTCAGTTCGCAATACTTAATTCCCGTGTTGATCGAGCATTTGGCCGTCTCTCGCCAGTTCGGGGGGGAAGTGATTAAAACCATTAGCGGTTCCGATCTGATTCCCAAAGTGGCTCAACTCTACAATCTGTCCCTTTGCGAAACGCCCATTGGCTACAAATATATCGCCGATCGGATGCTGTCGAGTTCGGTGCTGATTGGCGGGGAAGAATCCGGCGGCATTGGCTACGGCACGCATATTCCCGAACGCGATGCCCTATTATCAGCCCTTTATGTTTTAGAAGCAACGGTTCAATCGGGGCAAGATTTAAGCGTGTTGTACCGCAAACTTCAAGAAAAAACGGGGTATTTCTCGGCTTACGACCGAATTGACTTACCACTCGCTAGTATGGAAGTGCGATCGCGTCTTCTGCAACAATTAGAAATGAATCCTCTAAAAGAAATTGCAGGTCAGTCTGTAGTCGATTGCTTAACGGTAGATGGCTATAAATTTCGGTTAGCGAATGGCAGTTGGCTGCTGATTCGGTTTAGCGGGACTGAACCTGTTCTGCGCCTTTACTGTGAAGCCGCGACGACCGAACAGTCGCACGCCTGCTTAAACTGGGCTAAAGATTGGGCAAGTTCTGTCTAGTCTAGAAGAGACTGAAGGTGATGAAGTCTTTCTGGAGATAGAGAAATCGGGGTTTGTCCTGCGCGATCGCAACTCAATGCTCGTCTCCGGTGGGGTCGGGCATTCTCGTCAGTCTCATGATTCTGTGGATAACCTCTTTTTGACTAACCATCCTCGCGTTAATAGACTTCTTGATGGGTCGGATATTTGCTCTCCCTATCTAACCCCAACGGTTAGCTAGATTTTCTGTTGGAAAGCTATGAATTACCTGTGGCTTGGCAGCTTTTATATTCCCCACGGTCATTGCTATTTGTGGCAAACAGACTTAGTGACCTTGCATATTGCGGGGGATTCTTTAACCGCTCTTGCCTATTATTCCATTCCCATCATGCTGCTTTATTTTGTAAATAAGCGGCAGGATGTGCCATTTCCGTGGTTGTTTTGGCTGTTTGGGGCGTTTATTGTCGCTTGCGGAACCACGCATTTGCTAGAAGTTTGGACGCTTTGGCATCCCGACTACTGGCTTTCTGGCTGGATTAAAATTATTACGGCGACGGTTTCTTTGTATACGGCGGGTTCGCTTTTTCCGATTATTCCCCAGGCGCTTGCTCTCAAAAGTCCGGCTGAACTCGAAGAACTCAACCGCAACTTGGCAGAACAACTGCGCGAACGGGCGATCGCTGAAGCCAGTTTACTGCGAATTCGTAAAGCCGTCGATAGTGCCAGCGATGCGATCGCGATTTGTAATTTGCAGGGAGAACGAATTTACGAAAATCCCGCATTTGTCAAGCTGTTTGGCTATAGCGTAGATGAACTGAATGCGGCGGGAGGTTTTTCCGAACTCTATGCCAACCGCGAGGTCTTTTTAGAAGTCTCAGGAACCATCCGCCAGGGAATCTCTTGGCAGGGAGAAGTGACGCTGTTAACCCGTGCGGGCGAACCCCGACAAATTATTCTGCGGGCTGATGCGATCGCCGACGATCGCGATCGCTTGGTGGGTTTAATTGGCATTTATACCGATGTCACCCAGCAGCGACAAACTGAGGCCGAACTCGAACGCCAGGAACTGCACTATCAAATGCTGATGGAACAGGCGTCAGATGGTATTTTTATTGCCGATGAAACCGGGAAATTTATTGCTGTCAACTCCCAAGCCTGTCAGATGGTTGGGTGCGATCGCGCTGCACTTTTACGAAAAGATTTTAACGCTATTGAGTTACCCCTAAAAACTCAAGTCATTTCCATCCCCCAGCGCCTGCAACAAGCGGGGGGAACTTTACGCTTTGAAACCGATTTGCGCCGTCAAGATGGCAGTTTCTTCCCCGTCGAAGCCAGCGCTAAAGTGCTTCCCGATGGCACCATTCAAGCCATTATGCGCGATATCACAGAACGCAAGCAAGCTGAAATTGCCTTACAGCATTATCAACATCAGCTAGAAGCATTAGTCGATCGTCGCACGGCTGAATTAACCCAAACCAATCAACAATTGACAGCCGAAATGAGGGCGCGTCAGCGATTGCAAACCGAACTCGATCGGTTCTTTCAACTTTCTGCGGATATCTTAGCCATTAGCGGGGCAGACGGCTATTTAAAACGGGTTAATCCTGCCGTTAGGGCAATCTTAGGTTATACCCCAGAAGAGATGATCCAAGTTCCTTATATAGAATGGATACATCCCGAAGATCGACCGATAACCCTCGAACAACAGCAGAAACTCAACCGGGGAGAAAAAATAGCCAGCTTTGAAAATCGCTATCGCACAGTTGATGGGACTTATAAATGGTTATCGTGGACTTGCGTACCCACAAGCGAAAATCAGCTTTTCTATGCCGTGGCGCGGGATGTCACCGAACGCAAGCGGATTGAAACGGCTGTTGAAGGAGAACGACAGCAACTCAGACAAATTATTGCCAACGCGCCTGTCTGGATTATGATGCTCGATACCCACCTGCGCTATTTAGCCTATAGCAATAAGTGGTTGAACGAAGTAGGGTTTGCTGAAGATTCATTGATTGGGCGATCGCACTGCGAACTGTTTCCCGACTTACCGGAAGAACATCAAAATGCTTATCAACGTGCTTTAGCGGGCGAGTCAGTTTCAGCTTCAGAAACCCTTTGGCAGCGGGCTGATGGCAGTAAAATTTATTTACGTTGGGCCGTACAGCCGTGGTATGCTCCAGACGGGAAGATTGGCGGAATTGCGATCGTTGCCGATCGCGTGGATGAATTAGTAGAAGCTCGCGAAGCTGCCTTAGAATCAACTCGCTATAAATCGCAATTTCTGGCAAATATGAGCCACGAAATTCGCACCCCCATGAATGGCGTTTTAGGCATGGCGGGTTTATTATTGCAAACCGAACTGTCTGCAAAACAGCGAGAGTACGCCCAAACCATCCGGATTAGCGCTCAACACTTGTTAGGGATTATTAACGATATTTTAGATTTCTCCAAACTAGAAGCCGGAGAAATGAAGCTCGAACAGCTTGACTTTAATCTCTACACTTGTCTGGAAGAGGTGATTGGGTTGCTGATTGCTCCGGCGGAAGAAAAAGGATTAGAACTCGCGATTTTATTTGATCCTAATCTTCATCAAGAGTACCAAGGCGATCCGTTACGCTTGCGGCAAATCTTACTGAATTTAGTCGGAAATGCGATTAAATTTACGGAAGCCGGTGAAGCCGTTATTCAAGTTAGCTTAGAAGCCGAAACTTCAGAAACAGCTTGGGTAAAAATTGCGGTGAAAGATACGGGAATTGGCATTTCTCAAGAGCATCAAGCTAAATTGTTTCAGGCGTTTTCCCAAGTTGATGCTTCCACCAGCCGTCAATATGGCGGAACGGGTTTAGGGTTAGCCATCTGTCATCAGCTAGTTCAACTAATGGGCGGTACCATTGGTTACGAACCCAATCAACCGCAGGGTTCTTGCTTCTGGTTTACCATACAACTCAAAAAACAAAAACCGCGCGCCTCCCAAACTGAAGTCGTCGCGCAAGCTACCCTCGTTAATCTCCGCCTTTTAATCGTCGAAGGGAGTGCTGTTGTCCGTCAATCGCTGCGGTGTTTAACCCAAGCTTGGGGTATTCCTACTGATGAAGCTATTAATAGCACTGCGGCATTGCGAGCGATGCAAACGGCGCTGATTCAAGGACATCCCTACGATGCAATTTTACTCGATTGGCAGCTTGCAAGTAATGGAGCGGTTTGGCTGGCAAATGCTTTAAAGGCAGACTTAGCGTTTGCTCAAACACCTATTATTTTAATGGTGCCTCAGTCGCAACAAGATAAAGTCGAAACCGTGTTAGGAATTCCTGCCAATGGCTATCTCCATAAGCCCATTCGGGCATCGGGTTTGCTCAATTGTTTAATGCAGGTGACAAATCGTCATCTATTGCAACTTCCGCCGCCGCAAGCTTTAACGCGGCTCCCGCAAAAAGCCGTTAAACCATTGAAAATTTTGGTGGCTGAGGATAATCCCATTAATCAAATTGTGACGCTCAACCAACTGCAAATGTTAGGTTATCAGGCTGAATGCGTTTCTAATGGATTGGAAGTATTAGAACAACTCTCTGAGCAAGATTACGATTTGGTTTTGATGGACTGTCAAATGCCACAATTAGACGGTTATAAGGCAACGCAAGAGTTACGCCGACGCGAGGGTACCTGCCGTCATACGATTGTGATTGCACTGACAGCAAATGCGTTGTTAGTCGATCGACAAAAGTGTTTGGCAGCAGGGATGGATGATTATTTAAGTAAGCCAATTGAACAAGAGGATCTTGCAGATATTATCCAACGATGGACGAATACTGTGGAGATTGTTCGCCCACCGATTGAGGTTCATAATGGACAACAAGAGGTTCCAAATTCGCGTGAGGATCGACCTGTGATGGATTGGGAACGTTTGGAACGGGTAACGCGGGGAAATCGTAAAATTCAACAGAAGTTGTTGCAGATTTTTATTGAGAAAACGCCGGAGGATCTGCAAGCAATCGATCGGGCAATTGGTGCGGGGGATTGTGCGGGGTTGATTCAATCTTCTCACCGCTTAAAGGGTTCTGCGGCAAATGTGGGGGCGCAAGCCCTCTCTGAGATTGCTCGCCAACTCGAAGAAGATGCACGCCAAAATCAACTTGCTGAGGCGCAAAAACGAGCAGCGAATTTGTCTGCAATCTTTCAACAGGTACAAGTTTTATGTAATGAGCGCTTTTCCTCTTCAATTAGTTAAGGGATAGTCTTGCTGAAAATCCTTGGCTTTCCTCTCGGTAGGAATGAGGAAGGGTTCGCAAGTCAATTAGACTGAGTACAGCTATAAATTGGGTTTTATAGCTGTACTCAGTAAGGTTAGGACAGAGGTGAACTGCTCAAAGGATGAGATTCACTCGGTTTTAACTCAGCACTCAGCACTCAGCACTCAGCACTTTGCTATAGCTTTGAGAGAAACGCATGAATAAATTGGTGGTGGCGACGGGAAATCCGGGTAAACTGAAGGAAATGCAGGCGCATTTGAGCGATCGCGCTTGGGCATTAGAACTCAAGCCGGATGCTTTGGAGATTGAGGAAACCGGACAAACGTTTCAAGAAAATGCTTGCCTGAAGGCGTCTGAAGTGGCGAAAGCACTCAATCAATGGGCGATCGCAGATGATTCGGGTTTAGCCGTAGATGCGTTAGAGGGTGCGCCTGGGATTTATTCGGCTCGCTATGGTCAAACGGATACGGAGCGCATTCAACGCCTGTTAAAGGAGTTGGGAGAACATGCTAATCGACAGGCTCAATTTGTTTGCGCGATCGCGATCGCTCGTCCGGATGGAGAAATTGCAGCTTTAGTAGAAGGCATTTGTCGCGGGGAAATTTTGCATTCTCCAAGGGGCGATCGCGGTTTTGGTTATGACCCGATTTTCTACGTTCCCCAATATCAGCTCACGTTTGCAGAAATGCCCCCAGAACTCAAGCGTCAAATTAGCCATCGCGCCTTAGCTTTTCAAAAACTGCTCAACCAGCTACCCACCGAGTTAAATTAACCTCTGTTTTTGTTAAGCTCTGTAACTCTGCAAGTTGAAGGGGGAGTTAGGACATCTCTAAATAGGAGAGTTCCTCTAGAACGTCTTCACCCCAGTCTATTTGTCTTAACTCATGGGTCTACTGCCATAGGGGGTCAGCCCCCTGTTATCATCTTTACCTTGAGCTTGCAGCGATCTTCAGTAGGGTTTACCTATTTACCAACAAAATCTAGTCTTTGATAAAGATTTGGCGAAAAAACGCTTGAATGGTAGTCAACAGGGCGTTTCGGGTTTTAGATTGAGTACAGCAAATTTGATGCAAAACACCCTTTATACTGCCCAGGTTTAGTTCCGTGAAAAGCGCACTCTCCACTCTCATTGCTTCTTCCCTTCTGGCTACTAGCGTTTTAATCGCTTCCTCTGCTCCCGCTAGTGCTGACTCTCTCACTATCGATCTTACTGACCGAACCAACACCAACATCGCAAATTATCCGACCGTCAAGCTGGTGTTAGATGATACTAGCAATCCTGGTAAAATTACGGCTACTGTTACTGTAGTTCCTGGCCCAACCGGATACATCGGCGATCTGCGGGGTGTATTCTTCAATCTTCCGGGCGTTAGCGGTTTAGAAATCAATGGCATCTCAGGAGGACCATTAACCGCAATCTCTACCAATGGCAGATTTGGCAATTTGAGTAATAGCGCTCAACTTCAAGGCGTTAATCAACCTTTTAATATCGGTGCTGAAATTGGTCGCCCAGGTATTTCTGGAGGCGATGATTATCAAACCACCACCTTTACAATCTCTGGTGAAGGCTTAACGCTGAGTGCGTTTACGTCTCAAAGTGTAGGCGTTCGCTTAATGAGTGTAGGTTCTCCGACAGGATCGCGCAACCTTAGCAGTAAAACCGCAGGTTTCGCTCCTGCAACAGTCGTTGCTAGTAATCCTCCAGTTGTAGAGAATCCCCCGGTAGTTGAAAATCCCCCGGTTGTAGAGAATCCTCCGGTAGTTGAAAATCCCCCGGTTGTAGAGAACCCACCAGTTGTAGAGAATCCTCCGGTAGTTGAAAATCCCCCGGTTGTAGAGAATCCTCCGGTAGTGGACAACGAAGATGTCGTTTCTGTACCTGAACCTGCCACATTAGCAGGATTAAGTTTAGTCGCGGCTGCGCTAGGAATGAGTCGTCACCGTAAGTCCAAAAAAGCTTAGATTTACCGTGCGATCGATCGCAGATTCCACCGAGATGAAATCCAGACATCGATCCGCTTCACTCGCTGAGAATCTTCGATAATCTATCGCAAAAGGTCAAAGGGGAAGAGAAAAGGCTTTTCCTTTGACCTTTTTCTATTCCCCTGTTGCTCAAAGTTGAGCAATGGCTTTAACTAATGAATTAGGAAGCCCGTGCTGTACCGTAGGTCAGCGTTGGGTAATTCACGCACCAACCGCCTCTTTAGCAGCGTACATCACCTCTAGGCTAATTTCGCCGATACCGCGATCGCGGGCAAACTTTTCAGTATTGCGCTTGACCTTCCCGCGCACAAAACCAGGAACCTTGTTCAGTTCCGCTTGAGCCTCCTTCGTCCAATTTAAATCCGACTCCGCCGAGATTCCTTTGGTAATCGCTTCTTTTGTATCGTGTCCGCCAAAGATTTCTAACAGGTGGTCTTCCATTCCCAATGTGAAGGAATTGTAGACCAAATCCACAATTTGATTCGCTCCTTCATACCCCACAAACGGCTTATAACCCACCGGGAAGTTTTGAATGTGAATGGGGGCAGCAATCACGCCGCAGGGAATATCTAAGCGTTTCCCAACATGGCGTTCCATCTGGGTGCCAAAAATTGCTGAGGGTTCCAAGCGCGCGATCGCATCGCCAATTTGAGCATTATCATCGCTAATCAAGACCTCATCGCAATACTCGCTGACTTGCTCTCTAAACCAGTCCGCATCGTACTTGCAATAGGTACCCGCCAGCACCACATGAATACCCATTTCTCTAGCCAAAATTTTGGTTAGCGCCGCCGCATGGGTATTGTCACCAAACACCACCGCCTTTTTCCCGGTTAAGTTCTGACAGTCAATCGACCGAGAAAACCAAGCCGCCTGCGACACAAACCGAGTTTGGGTGTCAATGAAGTCCTCATAATCGACTTGCGCCCCTTGCGCGTTCAGTACCTGTTGAATTTTGCGAATGCAACGGGCAGTTTCCACAATTCCCATCGGAGTAATACCCACATAAGGCATACCAAACTCCGTTTCGAGATATTGCGCGGCCATTATCCCCACTTCCCGGTAAGGCACTAAGTTAAACCAAGCGCGGGGTAGCGTTTTGAGGTTATGAACCGAGGCTCCATCGGGAATCACTTGATTGACTTCAATCCCCAAGTCACCCATGAGGCGCTTTAGTTCGGTGCAGTCGTGGTTATTGTGGAAACCCAGCGTTGTCAAACCAATAATATTAACGGAAGGCTTTTCAGATTTCCCTTCCGGTAGTTCGCCTTTCTTCCGGGCTTTCTCTAGGTAGAACTGGACGATTTGCTGAAGGGTTCTATCTGCCGCCTGGAGTTCGTTGACGCGGTAGTGGTTAACATCGGCCAGCATGACATCGCCCTTGGCGTCCATTTGGGCGCGTTCTACAAAGTTTTGCAGGTCTTCTTGCAGAATACTGGAGGTGCAGGTGGGAGTTAAAACAATCAGGTCTGGGGTTTCTTCGCGGTCTTTGCGAACGATATTGTCTACGACTTTTTCTTGAGAACCGCGTGCTAAAACGTTACGGTCAACAATACTGGCTGTGACTGGGGTATAGTTCCGTTCCCGCTCTAGCATGGAGCGCATGACGTTGAAGTAGTCGTCGCCGAGGGGAGCGTGCATGATGGCATGGACGTTATTGAAGGAACTGGCAACGCGAAGAGTGCCAATATGTGCGGGACCTGCATACATCCAGTAAGCCAATTTCATACGTGAGTCTCCGTTGAAAGGGTGCAGTTTTGAATCAGGCTAGGGTTCTTCAGGGGGGACTGGTGCCCTTGATGCAATGTTTTTGATTGTCTCATCAGATGCCGCGCTTTGTGCAGTTGGGACTATTGGGGCGAAATTTGAAAGGCTAATTCGCTGTAAGGGTTTATTGAATGGGGATACAGGACTTTTTGGCATCCAAAATGGGCGGTTTTTCTGTAAAAAACTTAACTTTCTGCGATGTTCTGTAATAAAAGCGGTTGAGTTTGTTACAGCTTTTTTACGCTTGGCTGGATTTGACTGAGAATTTGCATATTTTTATCGGAGATTAATGATGAAATCAAGAGCGATTTCTTAGGGGTTTAGGAAATAGTAGAGAGCGAATTTGATGGATCTAAAATTTTATGCTGAATTTGTATGTTTTTAGGGGTTGCTAACAGTTTAGAAAAAGTGTACAATTTTTTCAGCCATTGGGGCGATAATGAAAATCTAATCTTAATCATCACTAAATAGTCATCTAGCTATAAATCAACGATACAATAACCCTTTCAGCCTCCCCTTCCCTCTTTTTCCCTTAAGATGCCGAGGAGTAGAGCGCTTCTTGTTGAGCGGTTAACAATTCTTTAATTCCCGCTTCTGCCAGGTCAATCATGCGATTCAACTGGGAACGACTAAAGCTGTTGTGTTCTCCAGTCCCTTGAATCTCAATCAGTTCTAGCCGATCGTTCATCACCACATTCAAGTCAATATCGGCTCGCACATCTTCGAGATAGCACAAATCGAGGAAAGGTTCTTCTTCAAGCAATCCCACAGAAACAGCAGCGACAGCATGACGAATGGGCGATCGCTCTAACACCCCTTTTGCCACTAACTGATTGAGTGCTTCTGCTAGAACCACATATCCCCCGGTAATAGCAGTCGTTCGCGTTCCTGCATCGGCTTGCAACACATCCGCATCGATCAAAATCGTCCGTTCGCCGAGTGCTTCTAAATCCACTGCGGCTCTCAAACTCCGACCAATCAGACGTTGAATTTCTTGAGTGCGTCCTGAAAGCTTGAGAAACTCGCGAGATTGGCGTTGAGGCGTGGCGGTGGGTAACATGCGATATTCCGCCGTCAGCCAACCCTTTCCCGACCCTTCAAGAAACTTAGGCACCCCGTCTTGCAGCGTAACCGCACACAAGACCTGAGTATCGCCGCAACTTGCCACCACTGAGGCAGTCGCAAAGCGATTGTAAGCCCGTTCAAAGCGAACCGAGCGGACTTGATGAGGTTGACGACCGTCAGGACGTTGCCAAGACATAGGAAAATTCAACTAGGAAACGCTAGGGCAGATTAAGCTCTCTCAAAATATCACGGTGAACTTGGTCTGGTGTCAAGTTTCCGTCAATCTTTAACAAGCGATCGCGCTTATCGTAGTATTCCAGAATCGGGAGGGTGCGATCGCAAAAGAGTTCAATCCGTCGTTGGACAATCTCCGGGCGATCGTCTGGCAAGCCGCGACTGGCGGATCGCTGCTGCATATTCGCTTCGGGAACTTCTAAATAAATTGCCCCATTCAAAGATTGTTGCAGTTCATCGAGCAAAAAATCCAACTCTTCAGCTTGAAACGCCGTCCGGGGATAGCCTTCTAGCAGCCAACCGGAAGCCGTGTCGGTCTGAGACAAGCGATCGCGCATAAACTGAATCATTAACTCATCAGGAACCAATTCTCCCTTTTCCACAAACGACCGGGCTTGTTGACCCAACTCGCTAGCAAGAGCGATCGCATTTCGCAACACTTCGCCAGTAGAAATCAACGGAATTTGCAACTTTGCGCTTAACCGTTTCCCTTGCGTCCCTTTTCCTGCACCAGGTCCTCCCAAAAGCACCAATCTCACGCTTTGTTACTCCTGCTACCTTACTATCAGACTCTCTCTAGATATATTACGGGTTGGTCTGTGCCCATTCGTCAATTCCCCCTTGACGCCAGCGCACATCTAGTGTTTGATCTGGAATGCGGCTTGCAAATTACACTAAATATATAATTGGGCGCGGCAGAACTTCGCGACGCCACAAACTCTCGCATCTGCCCTCTAAGTTTATTGCTCATCGGTTACTGCATACATGGTCTCACAGCTCGAAACTTCATCTGTTAACCTCGAACGTTCGCTTCCGCCAACGGTTGAAGGACTCATTCAGGTATTCACCGGCGCGCACCGTAGCTTTTTTACCGGCGTCATGGCGCAGGCGTTGCGAATTTCCAGCCAGGGAATGCCCGTTTTAGTCGTCCAGTTCCTCAAAGGGGGTATTGGTCAAGGATACGAACATCCCATGAAATTTGGCCAAAACCTAGATTGGATTCGTTGCGATTTACCTCGCTGTATTGATACGCCCCACTTAGACGAAGTGGAAGCGGCTTCTCTGCAAAGGCTTTGGCAACATACCCAAACGGTTGTCTTAGCTGGCAAATACTCTTTGGTGGTACTCGACGAACTGAGTCTAGCGATTAAATTGGGTCTGATTCCCCAATCGGAAGTTCTCGCACTCCTCGATCGCCGTCCCCCTGATGTAGACATCATTTTAACCGGCCCAGAGATGCCGGAAGCTCTTTTAGAGGTGGCCGATCAAATTACAGAAATTCGTCGTTCCCATCGCCCTTAAAATTGCCAAACTAGAAAAGCCGAAAGAATCTCGTTTGAGGGGTTGAATCTTGTCCCTCGAACCGATATGCTTTTCACTCTGGCGTTGTGACTTTTTGGGTGGCTGAAGTCGGCATGATTAAAAACGATATTTGGATTAGAGAAATGGCTCAAAAAGGGATGATTTATCCTTTTGAGTCTCAGTTGATTCGTCGAGTGGAAAACTTGCCTGTCATTTCCTACGGCTTAAGCAGTTTTGGCTACGATATCCGCCTATCTCCTATTGAGTTTCGCGTTTTCCGTCATATTCCGGGAACAGTTGTCGATCCGAAAAACTTTAATTCTGAGAACCTTGAACCCGTCAAACTGCATAGCGATCGCAATGGAAGTTATTTTATTTTACCGGCCCATTCTTATGGGTTAGGAGTGGCTTTAGAAAAGCTTGAGATTCCCGATGATATTACCGTTTTATGTATTGGGAAAAGCACCTACGCACGGGTAGGATTAATTGCTAATTTAACCCCGGCTGAAGCAGGGTGGCGGGGTCATTTAACTTTAGAATTTTCTAATTCTTCCAGTGCAGATTGTCGAATTTATGCTTCCGAAGGAGTCGTGCAGCTCTTATTTTTAGAAGGGAAACCTTGCTCGGTAAGTTATGAAAATCGGCGAGGAAAGTATCAAGATCAACCCGAACAAGTGATTTTTTCTAAGGTCTGATGGCATAGGGCTAAAGGTAGAGCGATCGCGATCGTCAAATAGCCCCTGGGGTAGATTACCGGCTGATTCATTCTGATTAAGGTTGGGTAAGTTGACATTCAACATTTCTCAACATCGAGAAACGAGTTGACAGTAAAACTTTGTCCTCCCAATCGTTTCCTCCCCAGCAGAGGTTATATTTGACATGAAAAAATTTAAACTCCTTACAGGTTTAACCGTAGCTTTAATGTTTGGTGGCGTTGCTAGCCTGCCTGCGATCGCTCAACCTGCGGGTACTGGCAGCGGCCCTACTCCCGGAGATACTCAAAGTCCGGCAACTCGTCCCGCAGGACCAACCAATGAACCCGGTCAGCGGTTCGATCCAGTTCAAGACCGCGATCGCGACGGTCAATTGATCGAACAAGAAAGACGACAACAAGAAGGTCAATTCCAACAACAGCAACCTGGACAATTCCAGCAACAACCTGGACAACTTCAACAACAACCCGGACAACTTCAACAACAACCGGGTCAATTCCAGCAACAACCTGGACAACTTCAACAACAACCCGGACAATTCCAGCAACAACCTGGACAATTCCAACAACAACCCGGACAATTCCAGCAACAACCTGGACAATTCCAACAACAACAGTTTCCAGAAAGTGGACAATTTGACGATGACCAAGCTGCTCCAATTAGAGCGCTTTGGTAAATCGTAATCTTCAGTTAACCGCTAGAGGTCAGAATAGAAGACCCTAGCGGCTAATTTTTCAAACCCTAGAAGATGAACTCTAAACTTGAGTTTTAAGGAGAAAGGCGTGCTTTTTTCAAGCGCGTTTTTTCGTACCATTGTGCTATTTCAGGCATCCACTCGCTGAAGTGGGGAAAGATTAGCTCGCAGAGTTTCTGACATTCTAACTGAGCATCAGGTTTAGCCCGCAGATCGAGAAGATGCATGAGCGATCGCGCATTTAAAGACATCACCCAATGCTGGCGCACATCAAACGGAATAATCCCGCGTGCGTGTTCTTCGGCTGCGCCTTCAGCAATTAACTGAGCGTACCGTTTAGCCGCTTCTAAACACCAAGCCAAATCGCGATCGCGCTGTTGTTGAGTATATTCGTAGCGTTTCCCTTGGCGATCGCTATAAAAACCAACAGGACGCAAATAAAAAACTTCCTCAATATCCCTCGAACCTTCAGTAACATCAATAATACGTTTCCCTGTATAGCGGTTAGATTGAACATCAAAGGAAATTCCGACTCGATGCGTCCGAATTTGCTGCATGACACTGTGGGGGAAATAACCGCAATTGAAGACAATATTGGGATGTTCAAGCGGCCCAAAATGTCCGCGATCGCCAGCCAGCAGTCGTTTAACAATAAGTTCGCCACACTTCGATTCAGAGGGCCATTCTGATTGGTCGTCGAAGACTAGATTTTCACTATAGTCTTGGTGTAATGCTGCATAAACCACTTGCTGGGGGCTATGCATTTTGGAAATGACTTCTACTCGAAAGCGATGCATGGCGAATTCATATAACGTTTGACAGATTTCTAGGCTGAGTCTGACTCAGGGTAGAAGAGTATTCTCGCAGAAAAGTGTTAAACCTGGAATTGAGGATTGTTGAAATTTTCCAGGATGTCCGGCAAACTGCTGTACAATTTGCCTGGTCAAAGAAAAAAGAGGACAATCGCCCTTTAGAGGTGCGATCGCCCCCTGTATCAAATTTACAGAAGGAAAATCGTGCGTCTTGGGGTTCCGGAGAGATCCGAACTCCCTAGAAAACAGAATAAGATCGTCCTGAAGTCTGAGTCACTTTGGAATCCCCCAATCGGATGAAACCTTGCTCGTTCAGTTTATGAATGAGGCAATTTCTCGGAAAAAGGGGCAAGAGTGAAAGCTGACTTCCGTAGGTTTACGGTTTAGGGAGAAACGTTTAATAACCCTTCCTAGAGGTTCAGTGATATTACTGAACTGAAAACTCCTTTAATGCCAGTAGCATCGAAACTGGAAATGAGCAGTTTCCCGTGCCATATTTTGATTCATTGAGAGAAGTTATGAGCTTAAACAAAGTCACAGTTTTATCCGGTACAGCGCTTGCTTTGTTGTTACCTTTAATCCCCCAACAAGCAACCCTGGCCCAATCACCCAGCGCAGAAGCGCAACGTATCGCCCAAATGACTCGTTCTGAAATGGTAAGCGGTAGAGTCACCGATATTGTCGGCGATATTGTATCTATTGAATTAGACAACGGCCGTTACGAAAAAGTTGTCTTATCGAATACAGAAAGAGGCGAATTAGGCTTAACCCCTGGTATGAGACTCACCCTCGTTTACGATGGTCGTCGGGTGGCTGAAGTCAGACGCGAAGAAACAATGCTGACTCAAACCGCATCCAGCGACTTGCTAGAAAGAGTCCGCCGCGCTAGAGCAGAACTCGAAAGCCGTCCGGTGCGCCAAGTTGAAGTTCAACGCCAAACCACAACCATTCAGCAACGACAAACCACCACAACCCCCGTTCCCCCACCCGCACCTGTTGCGCCAGCACCCACCGTTCAACAGCAACCCGCTCGACCGATCAGAGCGCTGTGGTAGAACAATTACGATCGCCAAGACCGGCGAATATTAAAGTAGCTTTCTAATAAATTTTGCCAAGTTCGATTTTGAGCAAAACGCTGCTGACGCCAAGCTTGAGCGGTCTGAAAGATAATTTCCGAAGCAGTGGGAGAGATTTGCGGCAATTGCGCGATCGCTCCCACTTTAATTTTATGGCGCATCGCCAGCGCGATCGCCCCCACAAACTCCGCCGCCGCCACCCCCACAATTGAAGCGCCCAAAATCTCCCCATTGGCGCGTCCAATTAACTTACAAAACCCCGTCGTCTCCCCTTGAAGCACCGCCGCACTCACCTGCTTAAAATAGTGGCGCACCACCAACACATCCTTCCCATAACGCCGTCGCGCCTGCACCTCCGTCATCCCCACCCGCGCCAATTGCGGTTGAGTAAAAATCGCCCAAGGAATTGCCCGATAATCCACCGTCCAGCGCGGCCAAAACAGGGCATTTTTCACCGCAACCGAAGCTTCATAGGTCGCTAAATGGGCAAACCGATAGCCCCCCACCGCATCGCCACAGGCATAAATCCGGGGATGAGTCGTTTGTAACTTTTGATTGGTTTGAATGTAATGACGGTGCCACCGAACGCCCACCCCTTCTAAATTTAATTGCTCAACATTCGGTGTTTGACCCGTTACCCACAAAATCTCATCCGTTTCAATCGCCTTATTCCCCGCTTGAATCCATTTCTTCCCCGCAATTTCCCGCGCGTGGATAGCTTCCGCCTGGGTCAGCACGCAAACCCCTTCCGCCTCTAGCATCGCCTGGAGCAGTTGCGAGGCTTCCGGGTCTTCTTTTGCCAAAATCTGGGGCGATCGCACAATCAAAGTCACGCGAGTGCCCAATCGTGCCAAACTCTGAGCGAGTTCCACCCCCACCGGATCGCCCCCAACAATGGCCAGGGTTTGGGGTAACTGCTGCAACTGGCGCAGTCCAGAGATCGTTAAGTAACCTGTCGTTTCAATCCCTTCAATTTCTGGCGGATCGGCCCGCATTTCAGGAGCCAGCAAATAAGCACCAGCTCGCAAACGGCGAATGCTGCCATAACCGTCCGCCTCCTGGACTTCAAACGCCAGATGAGGGCGACGACAGAATTGTCCAACCCCGCGAATCATATCAATCCCTTTGGCGGCTAAAACCGCAGGCGAAGCCGACTCAGCGAGCGTATCGGCGGTGGCCTGTGCCCAATGATTCACCTGAGCAAAATCGAGATCGAAATCCGCCAGCGCTTCCGGCGCTTCCCATTGCTGAAGCTGAACGGCATAGCTCGCCATGCGATTCACTTCCGACAGGCAATAGCGGTACCCAGACCCCAAATCGGAGTGCCGATCGATCGCGGGGGGTTCCACCAGCGCCACGCGAGCTTTCAGTTGGGCGGCAAAAAGGGCGGCATAAACGCCCGCCGCACTGCCGCCGATTACCACTAAATCATAATCAACGGTCATAGATATCGATCGCGGTGGCAAGACCTGCGAGTAAGCGATGATGATCTGCGATTGTCCGCACGGCAACCCGAAAATAGCGATCGCCTAATTGCGGAAAACTCAGACAGTCGCGAATCAGAACTCGGCTATTGAGTAAAAGAGCTTGGCTGAGTTGGCGAGTTGAATAGGCGGATTCTACTAACAGAAAGTTTGCCGCCCCCTCATAGGGAAATAAACCGGGCAATTGTTGGAGACCTTCATAGAGTTGCGATCGCGCTTGAGCCAGCCACGCCCAAGTTCGCTGCTGAAAGGCCCGGTCTTGTACTAGGGCGATCGCGCATTTTTCGGCTAGCACATTGACTGGCCACGGATCGCGCCACTGCGACCATTGACGCAATCGATCGGGATGGGCGATCGCATAGCCGAGGCGCAAACCGGGAACGCTGTAAAACTTGGTGAGCGATCGCACAACCACCAAGTTGGGATATTGGGACACCCAGTCAATCAGACTTTGGTCTGCTGCGGGTGGCAGAAAATCCATAAAGGCTTCATCAACCACCACCAGAGCCATTTGTTCGAGATACGGCAAAATCGCCTCTCGCCGCCAAAGTCGTCCCGTTGGGTTATGGGGATTATTAATCAATAAGCCGCAATCGGCCAGTCGTAACCCTAGATGGAGTTGGGTTAAATCCGGAAGCGTGCTAGACCCAGCAGTGCGAGTTAAGGGTAACGGACATTCGATCGTTTTTGCCCCAAATGCCTGCAAGCTCCTTCGATAGTCGCCAAATGCCGGCACCCACAAATAGGTTGCGGCCTGTTGCGATAACGAACGAGCAGCCCAACTCAACAATTCTGCGGCACCATTCCCTGGCAAAATCCACTCTGGCGAGAGGTTGTGGAATTGTCCTAGAGCCGCCCGCAAGTCGCGATAGTCTGGATCGGGATAGGCATTAAGGACACCAAGATGAGCTTGAATGGCCGCGATCGCGCTGTCTGGAGGGCCCAAAGGGTTAATACTGGCGCTGAAATCCAGAATTTCATGGGGAGAACAACCTGCCAGCGCTGCGGCCCAGGTTAAATTCCCCCCATGTACCGGACTCGTCAAGGATGAATAAGACTCCCCAAAATAAATTACTTCGGAGCCACTTTATCCTTAAACAGCTTACCCGCAGAAAATGCAGGAACCTTGGTTTCTGGAATCTCCATCTTTTGCCCGGTTTTCGGGTTGCGACCTTCGCGAGCTTTGCGTTCCCGCGCTTCAAAAGAACCAAAACCCACCAGCGTTACCTTATCGCCATTAGAAACGGCTTCTACAATCGCTTCTAATGCCGCAGTCAGGACAGCATCCGCTTGCTTTTTCGTGACGCTAGCCTTCTCGGCAACCGCATCCACTAATTCACCTTTATTCATGGCGTTGTATCTCCTTAGTTACGTTGCACAACAGCGTTCAATCGTCTCTTGCGGTCGATGAAGAGCGCGATTTATTTTGCTGAATTGACCTTGAAAATGAGTATTTATCCTTAAAATGCCTGAAACACTCATCAAATCAAGGATTCAATGGTTTATTCTAAGGGGTGTAAACCCGATCTGGATCGGCAAAACCTTTAATTTATGTGGATTTGGGGTTTTTTTTAACAAATTTTTGCTCTATTTCAGATTTTGACCCAAAAAAACCCCCTCTTTAGGGGGGTTTCGGCGCTCAATTAAGCAGTTTTACTTAATCGGCGATCGCGCGCTTGTCCTAGAAAACGATAATATTTTCTCGACCGATGTTTGGATTACCATTCAAGGTCGCAATCAATGTGCCGCCGCCCGCTTGGTTGCCATTTTGGTCAAAGAATAGGCGACCATCATTCGGATCGTAAACAAAACGAACATTCTGTGTCGTTCCCTCCGCCGGGTTGCCCGCATCAGTGACAGCGCGGCTAGTAAACTCAGTGGTGGCTAATTGACCTGACGTTGTATTCAAGCTGCCAAAACCCGTCCCCGACACATAGATGCGATCGCCCGTCCGGAAATTGCTAATGCGATCGCCCCCATCTCCAGCATCAGCCGTACCGCGATAAACGAAATTGTTGGTACCGCTACCCGTACCGCCCGTTAAATTATCCGCCCCCGTACCGCCTAAAAACAGATTGCTACTCGTACCGCCGCTTAAATTATCAACGCCCGCAGTTCCAACCAGCAATCGATTAATCGTCCCCGTCAGATTGGACAAATTCGCCAGGGTGAGATCGAAATTAGAACCCCCTAAACCGCGAAATCTGAGGGGTTGGGAAGCACTTGCTGATAAGCTTTCGTTGTCGTAGGTGCCGCTGTTGACCAGAACAACCCCCGCCGCACCCAAATTGGGGTCGCTCAACGCCCCTTGAGTGCCGCCCAGTTGACGATAAACTCTTAACTGAGACGTACCGATCGCCTCGCCTGCGGCATTTAACGCCCTGAGATTCAGCGTAGCGAATTGCGTTCCAAATGTCCCTGCCGTAAAAATCGTGGGATCGGTGAGCCGGATCGCTCCTGTATTATCAATCGTGAAGGCATTGGTTAGGGTTTGTCCAGTATTGCTTTGGACGCTTTCAATTTCATAACTTGCAGCCCCAGCAGCCGTTACCGTACCAATCACCCCTGTCGGCGTGGAACTACTTGCCACTAAAGCATTGCCATCCGCTAGGGTTGGGTTTGCCCCTGGGGTTGGAGTCGGCGTGGGTGTTGGGGTTGGCGTTGGGGTTGGCGTTGGGGTGGGTGTCGGCGTCGGCGTCGGTGTCAGGGGCGTGGGTTCGTCAGGTAACTCCACATTGTCAACCACAAACCGAGGTCTTAAGTTGCCTTCTGCATCGGTAATCTCGTCAAGTCTCACATTCCGCAGAATCATTAAATAGTCGCCTAAGTCAGCCCCCGGCAGCGTTTCATCCGCATCGACCTCAACCACAGCCCGCAGCACCACATCATTAGCAAACAAGCCTGTCCCTTGCTCGGCGCGGACTTCAACATCCAGAATCCCCAAAACGTCTGTTGTGATTCCAAAGTCTAAAACAACATTCGCATCGGCAATGGTAGCCCCTCCGGTTAAGGTGGAGATGACAAACACATCTCGACCTGTACCCCCACTGAGGGTATTGCGACCGCTACCGCCATAAATCGTATCATCGCCGGCATCGCCAGAAATGACATCATTGCCTGCCCCACCGAGCAACAAATCGTTGCCACTCCCGCCAGAAATAATATCGTTACCTGCTTGACCAAAAATGGTATCGTTTCCGGCTTCACCGAATAGCACATCATTGCCATCTTCGCTGCTGCCATCCGTACCGCCAAAAATCAGGTCATCGCCCTCGCCGCCGTAGACGGTATCGTCGCCGCGATCGCCCCAAATGACATCATTGCCTAAATCGCCATACAGCAGGTCATCGCCTCGACCGCCGCGAAGGCTGTCATTATCTTGACCGCCATAAATGGTGTCATTCCCAAGATCGCCAAATATCGTGTCATTACCCGAATTGCCAAAGAGTAAATCGTTATCTTTGCCGCCGCGAATCAGATCGTTTCCAGCATCCCCAGAAATCACGTCATCGCCTTGGTTGCCGAAGATGACATCAAAGCCGCCCCCGCCGAAAATGGTATCGTTACCCGGTCCGCCATAGATTAAGTCTGGGGCAGGGCCACCGGCGATCAGATCGTTACCGTCATCTCCAAACAGGATATTAAACCCATCGATCCCATAAATAGTGTCGTTGCCTTTGCCGCCGTACATCGTGTCATTGCCGGGGCCTCCTTCTAAACTGTCATCGCCTTGGTCGCCGCGAATAAAGTTGTTCCCTCCGGTGGCGACAACGGTGTCATTTCCAGAAAGGGCAATAATAATGTCACTCTCTAGAGTTCCTACAATAAAGTCATTATCGGGGGTGCCAAAAATCGTCGGCATGATTTCACATCCTCACAATGGGTTAACGATCAAGGATTGACTCGGTTGAGACTGCACTGCACATTGAGCGTACAAGGCTAGTTTACGATGGCTTCTCTTGCCAGTATCGGCTCTCCGCTTGGGTTCAGTAAAGGTGCGATCGCGCCTGTAAAGCCCAAATAGCGCGGATCGCCGAAAATTGGAGAAGCCAGTTCGCTACTGAGGCGAGGAACGCCCTGAAAGTCAAAATACAGGGGGGGTAAGGGAAGGCTTTGGATTACAGGAGGTGCCGCCAGGGTTCCGGGTGAGGTGACGGGGACTAAACTCCCTTCCGGGTTCAGTAAGGGCGCAATATTGCCTCCCCCCAGGGTTAACTGACTTAAGGGTCGGGGAATCCCGCTGGCATCTAAATAGAAAGGACTACTCGCCGGTGCAGGCAACTGAGCCGGAATAATTTCGGTAATTCCAGGCGCGGTCGGTAAGCCACCTGGACCGAAAATGCTTCCAGGCTGATTCACACCCGCTCGTACCCATTCCCCAGTTGCCGGATCGCGAATTAAATCGGTGCCTACAGGGTTGACAAACGGAGGAATTCCTGCTATGGGATTGGCAACAATTGGGGGACTGAAGAGATTGCTGCGAACTTCGGTAGCGGTAGGCGGTTGCAAGTTGCCAAGGTTAACGGTTAAAACCCCTTGGTCAACGGCAACAAATGCCCCTCCACTGCCTGGGTTTGGAGGGGGAGGGGTTGGATTCAAGTTTGAACCGGAGGGAATAAAACTGGCTGGTGTCAAACTTCCCGCATTGACATTAAGCAGCAGGGCTAAATAATCGCCTGCGGAACCATCGGCGCGTCGGAGGCGTAAAACAGTATCATTACCTTGTTGAGAGATGGCGACCCGGTTGAGAGTTAAGCCTTCAGTGAGAGCGATCGCATCTTCCCCAACTTGGAAATCAACAATCGTATCCGCATCAATTAAACGGCTTCCCCCCGTTCTCAGCGAGAGGACAAACACATCGCGTCCCGGCCCCCCAACCAGAATATCCGCCCCCAAATCACCAGAGAGCGTATCATCGCCAACTCCCCCCATGAGCAGGTCGTTTCCCATCCCCCCAAACAACCAATCGTTCCCCTCATCGCCAGAGAGCGTATCGTTGCCTTGATTGCCAAACAGAGTATCATTTCCGGCATTGCCGAAGATCGGATCGTCCCCGTTTCCCCCTGCGGCAAAATCATCGCCAGCGCCCCCATAAATGACATCATTGCCCTCATCGCCGAACAACACATCATTGCCAGCGCCACCGAACAGGGTATCGTTATCCTTACCGCCATAGAGCGTATCCGCTCCATCCCCCCCATCTAGCCAGTCATTGCCTTGATTGCCAGCCAACCAATCGTTACCGCCCAGACCCCGCACCGTATCATCGCCAGAAAGTGCCAAAATCAAATCGGGTTCTGGCGAGCCATCCATTAAATCATTTCCAGGCGTGCCAATAAACGTTGGCATAAGCAATCTCAGGAATAGGGAATTAGAGCTTCAGAATTTATAAACTCAGATCTTGCACCATTCTTCAGTCAGTAACGATGAACTGAAATCCTTGTCGCTTGAGCTTTTAATCCTCTTCAGAGGCTTTAGACCCAATTTTTTCGGTAATACGACGAGTGCAAGATCTGAGTAGACCCAAAAACAATGAGCTTTGAAGCAGAGCAGAACATCCACCCTAAAACTCATTGCCTGACCTTAGCGCCTGGGGGACATTCCAGACTGCTGGAGAGTGCGCTGCATTTGCGGACTAGTAACCGACCCGTAGCCAAAGTTGGCATTCTCCGAATCATCAATAATCTCAGGCGTTACCAAAATAATCACCTCAGTCCGACGATTATCTGAAGAACGCTGTCTGAACAACGAGCCAATAATCGGTAAATCGCCCAAAATCGGGACTTTTGTCACCGTTTCCCGGTCTTGGTCTTGAATAATCCCCGTCAGAATTAGGGTTTGACCATCCCGCAGGCGAACGTTCCCCGTTTCCAACCGCCGCCGGTTAATCAATTGCGTCGCCAAGGTGCCGTTCGGGTTCAAAATCCGCTCGCCCGGAGAGCTAACTTCCGGCGAAACCGACATATTCACAAACCCGTTATCATCCACCTGATCCACCGCAATATTTAAGATAATCCCGGCTTCCCCAGTCGTCGGTTCTTGGGTTTGAATTGCCGGTCCTTGAGTCGGAACCGTAATCACGCTTCTAAACCCTGTAAAAATCCCTTGAGTCAGGTTAACTTGCGCCTGGGAGCCTTCTTGGACGATCAAAGTCGGATCGGTAAGAATCTTCGCGTTATCTTCCAACACCTGGGCGCGGAGTTGAGCCAGGAACTGACGCGGATATTGGAAAACTTGGGGTAGCTGGTAAGCAAACTGAGCCGCTTGACCGATAAAGGGAACCAAACCCGTTTCTAGACCGACTTGCACGAGTTCATTTTGCTCGAACAGGGGTCGGAACGGGCCTCCAGTCAGCGTTAGATCGCGGATAGAACGAGGAACGCCCGATACATCCAGAAATAAGGGTTCTTGGAAAGGTTGCCCTGTTACGGGGTTAGTCCCAGCTTGGAAGGCTCGTGCCTGGACAGGATCGCCGGTGGGGGAGAGTAAAGGCGGAATAGAACCCGTAAACCCTTGAAACTGCGTGGCTCCTGGCGTCGGTGCTGCCAATTGGCTGGCGAGTCGGGGATTGCCTTGGAAGTCAAAATAGAGAGGAGGTTGTGCGGCTGTACCGGGTTGGGGCGCAATCGGCACCTGTAGCGGTCGAACTTGAACCAGGTTGCCTTCTGGGTTGATTAATGGAGGAATCGCACCGCCACCAATCGTTAGCTCGTTGGTAGGACGCGGGAAACCTTGAGCATCTAGATAAAGCGTGGGAGAGGCTCCCGCCGGAAGTTGCTGAGGCGAAATTCCGGTAATTCCCGGTCTGGTGGGCGAGCCTCCTGGGCCGAAGATGGTACCGGGTTGGTTCGGTTGAACCGGGACAAATTCACCCGTAAACGGATCGCGTTGCAGTTGCGTTCCTTGAGGGTTGAGGAAAGGATCGACTCCCGATAGCGGGTTTTCAACGATCGGACGCCCAAACTGGTTGGTTCTGACGGTTGTGGTGTTGGGCGGTTGAACTTGACCAAAGTTGGCCGTGAGTTGTCCTTGGTCAACGGAGAAGAAGGAATCAGCAATCCCAAACGAGAAACTCGCCCCAACGTTATCTTGGTTTAAGAGGTTGACTTCTACGATTCTGACGTTAACCGCAACTTGTCTTTGGCGCACGTCATGCTGGCGGAGGTAGGACGTAGCGATATCCACCAGACGCGGCGGTCCTAGGAGGGTGATGGAGTTGGTGCGACCATCAGCGGTAACTTGCAGGCCTCTGAGGAGGTTGTAGTTGGCACCGGGAGCAGCGGCGGCTTGAGCTTGCTCGGTTCCGCCTCCATTGGCACCGAGTAGCTCTAACATTTGCAAGCCCCCCCGCATGGGGACGCTACGGCTTTGGTTGACAGTCCGCGCAATGGTACTTTGACTGCCGCCAGCAGCAACGCCCGAACCAATCCCGACGTTGGTTTGCATTGTGCTTTCAATATTGGTTTCTGCCATTGTCGCCTTGAGCTGGTTAAGGCGCAGGGTTCGCATGACCAAGTCTTGCGCCCCGGTGGGGAGGTTGCGACCGATAAAGATGGTCCGGCCGACGCGGTTAGATTGCAGCCCGGTGACGCGCAGGACGTAGTTAAATACGTCTTGAACGGGTTCGTTTTCAATATCAAGAGAGATGGTGGCATCGCCGCCGGTGCCTGTGGCTCCTGGGGCCGCTGGGGTGGCTAAGGCTTCTCCTTCGGCAAAGGCGACGTTGAGGTTAGCAACGCGGGCTAACAGGGCAAGGACATCGCGGACGGGGGCATCGCGCAGGACGAGACGAGGAACCAGTTCGGCAACGCCGAGGTCAACGGCTCCTGGTGTGGCGTCAATATTGGATACGGCAATATCCCCAACGGGTGGCGCGATCGCTCTCGGTAAAAAGGGCGGTACGACTTGAGCGCTAGGGGGTAAAATTGGGGCCCCATTCTGAATTCCGGGTAACGGAACGGCAGGGGCTTGGGTAACAGGCGGTTGGGGTGCGGGAGCGATCTGAGGAGGAACGGCAGCACTTGCGCCGGTGCTAATGCTAAAGGCAATGCCTGTGGCTTCGCGACGGATCACTTCACCTGAAATGGCTTGGTCGGTGGCGGTAATGGTGACGCGAACGCTATTGGTATCAAGCGGGGCAATGGAAATCGAGGCAATGCCGGGGGCGGGGTTGGTGCGCGTAAAGGTGGTGCCTTCGGGTACCCGCAGTTGGGCGTTAATCACGTCGGCAACCCAACTGTTGCCTCTTGGAACCGCAAAGACTTGAGGGCGATCGCCCGCTTGGGTTTCTAAGATTAGATCGATACCGGTGCTAGTCGGGTTAATTCGCACGCCGGTAATTTGGGTGGGGGCCGCCCAAGCCGGTTGAGCAACCAGTACAGTTAGCGCCCCTCCGATTAACAATCCACCTAAACTTGGTGTCGAGAGACCTGCTTTTGCCGCAGTAGCTCTGGCACCTCGTCCTTGATACTTTTTCACGGTTCACTCCTCACCAAGACTAATGGCTAATGGCTAGTTGCAAGGTTGGTTATGGGTTATTCAGATAGGCCGTTAGCCATCAGCTTGACGGCCATCGAGCGATAAGTTGAAAGCTAGCGGCTTTTTCATAATAAGGGGAAGAATAGCAACAACTGATGGAATCAGCGATCCTTTTTCTTCCCCTAGACGACTTCTGAAGAACCCCGGCGGCGGCTATTGCGGACTCGGAGATGGAGACGCCGCCGGGGTTGTTGGGTTGGCTAAGAGCGCTTCAATGGTCATGTTGGTGGTTAAAAGAGGCGCTCCTCTCGTCACCAATCTTCCCTGAGAATAAACCACCTCTTGACTGGTTTGATCGACTTGAGTTCTAAATTCTCGCACGACCAAAAGAGGTTGCAAGCGTTCCATTGCTAGCAAAACTAAGCGGGTTTGGTCAAATGTTCCTCTTAACTCCAGTTGATAATCTTTAGTTTTTAATTTGCCAGCCACTTGAGGGCCGTAGGTACTCTCTGTCAGCACCTTGGGAGGGTCGGTACTGGGTTGAAAGCGCGTGAGTTCAACCCCTTGACGCTGTTGGACTTCGCGGTTGAGGTCGAGCAAGAGGGTATCTAGGGTTCTGGGATCGGCAAACAGGGACGCGACTTCTTGGCGCTGGCGTTCGGCTTCCTCTCGGTTGGCGATCGCTTCTTGCTGCTGGCGCTCAATTTCAGCCGCTTGTTGGCTTTGCAGCGTTTTGGTCTCAATTTCTTGAGTCAGGGTTTGCTGGCGTTCCCAGGCGGGTTTAACTTGGGTAAAACCGAGGTAAGCGGCCCCAATTAGACCGACGACGGCGATCGCGCCCCCAATTAATGCTGGGTTAATCCCTGACTTTTCTTCTACCCCTTTATCGCTGGCGGCAAACTCTCCGGTGTACGTCATTACTGAATTACTCCTTTTTGTTGCAAGTATTGAATCCGTTCGACTAAGCCTTCAGCCCCTTGGCGTCGGAGTTGCGCCAAAATTTCGGAAGCGGGCTTGTCGTTGAGCGCGCTTCTGACTTGGAATTGCACAACGGGAGGCAGTCTGACCTCAATATTGCTGTCCGTCGGGGTTGCGACTTGGGTATTATTCTGTTGCAGGTTTGCCGATACCAGGCGAATATCTTGCCCGTTAAAGAAATCGGAATTTTGCAGTAACAACATGAAGTCGTTGACATCATTGTAGGAGCGGGCCCTGCCGGAAATTTCGAGTCCGGGAACTGAAGTTGGGGCGGGCGGCGCATTGGGGTCAACAGCAGCGTTGGGGTCTGGGGGCGGCAGTTGAATGCTAACTTTTTGGATATTTTCAATCTGAATGTTACCGGGCGCGCGTTCGCGAACTTCTTCTAAAAGGGCCGACCACGGCGTAATCTGGTTGAAGACGGTGGCCAGCGCGGTGGTATCGGAACGAATAGCTTCGGTTTCTTGATTGATTTGGGCGATTTGGGCTTTTTGGGCTTCCTGGTTGGCGATCGCTTGATCGAGGGTTGCCAGTTCTGCGGCTAATTTAGAGTTTTCATTTTCTAAATAGACTTTTGCCCCAAAGGTGATTCCCAAAAGGGCAACAGCCGCAACAGCCCCCACAATAATTGGCGTTGAACCGCTAACGGTGGGTTTAGGGCTTCGCTTGTCTTGTTGCTGTTCCTTGAGGTATTCCGGGCGGTCTCTTAGAAAATTAATATCTAAGCTATACATGCTGTTTCACCTTAGTTGACGTAACGCAATCCTAAGCCGAGGGCAATTCCTAAACCCGGTCGCTGCATCGGGGGAATTTCCTGCTCTACTTCTAACGATAACGCTTCAATCGGATCGACTTGGGAAGTCGGGACGCTTAAGCGTTGGGTAAAAAATTCATCTAATTGCCCAATTCCCCCACCCGATCCGGCGAGCAAGAGTTGAGCCACTTCTTGGTTTTCTCCCTGGTTGACATAAAAATCTATAGAACGGCGCAATTCATCGGCCAATTCTCCTAAAACTCGAACCATCGCCGCCGCCCCTGGATTAATGCCCGTCATCCCCGTTCTCACGCTATCTACCGGGGTGGTGGGGATCGTCATCCCTTGGAGTAAATCAGTATTGCGGGTGGGAGGAAGGTTCATCGCTTGGGACAAAGCGGTTTGAATTTGATAAGTCCCAATGGGTACAGTCCGCGAAAATTGGGGAACGCCATCGACAGCGATCGCAATTTCCGTCCCTTCAAATTCAATATTGGCGATCGCGACAGCTTCCTGGGGGGCAAACTGCCGCAACTGCTCGCGGATCGTGCGAATTAAAGAAAAACTACTAATTTCTAAAATATCCAGATGCAAGCCCGCCTGCTGGAAGGTATTGATATAGTTATTGGTGACTTCCTTGCGAGTGGCAACCAACAGCACGCGCACTTTCTCAATGCCATCATCGTCGATAATTAAATCCAGTTTTTGGTAATCGACATCAGCTTCCTCGCGCGGGAAGGGCAAATAAAGACCCGCCTCTTGATTGAGAACCATTTCGCGCAACTCAGCGTCATCCAACTCTGCGGGAACCGGAATTAAGCGCGTGACTGCCTCTCGACCGGAAACGGCTGTTGCGGCATTTTTAACCTTAATTTTGTTTTCGTTGAGGATAGACTGGATAATTTCTGCCATTGCGGGCGCGTCCAGAATTTGACCGTCTTGAAAGACACCTTCAGGAACTTCTGCTGAATGGAGAGAAACCAGCTTAAAGCCTTGACCTTTTTTCGCTAAACGGACAATGTTAACTCGTTCTGGGGTTAACTCAACTCCGATCCCTTGGGGACGTTTAGAAAATACACCTTTTAGGAAATTCACAGCGTTGATCCTGATGCCTATGTTAGTGGCGATTTTAGAGATTAGAGATTAGATTTTAGATTTTGGATTATCTGGGGAATAATAGATTTCCACTCCCTAACGCGTGCAGCGCCACTTGCTTCGATCGGAAATCGGCAGCTTCCCCAGATCGCAGCAGGAGTCTAGACTGCACTCCAAGAGAGCTAATCCAAACGATCCGCGCCCAAGTCAGAAGACTTTGCGGAATGGCATGGTACCCAATTTAATTTAAAATCACCCGATTGAACACAATGAAACGCTGGAAGTCTTTTTTCATGTTCGCTTTCCTGGGACTGACGCTCAGTTGGTTAGTCAGTTGCGGCACTAGCCAATCCGTAGATTCACCGTCCCCCAAAACTGCGGAAGTCGAGTTTTGGACAATGCAGTTGCAGCCCAAATTTACCGACTACTTTAACCAGTTAATCGCCGACTTTGAGACGGAAAATCCCGGCGTCAAAGTTCGCTGGGTCGATGTTCCGTGGTCAGCAATGGAAAGCAAGATTCTGACAGCCGTTGCGGCTAAGACTGCACCCGATGTGGTTAATCTTAACCCAGATTTTGCCTCAACTTTGGCGTCGCGCAATGCTTGGTTAGAGTTAGATCCTTACATTAACCAAAGCGATCGCGATTTATATTTGCCCAAAATTTGGCAAGCCAACACCCTCAACGGCAAAACCTTTGGTATTCCTTGGTACCTGACCACGCGAGTTACAATTTATAACACCCAACTGCTCGAACAAGCTGGCGTCACCCAGCCACCCACCACCTTTGCAGAACTGGCCCAAGTCGCCCAACAGGTAAGAAATGCCACGGGCAAATACGCCTTCTTCACCACCGTGGTTCCAGAAGACTCTGCTGAAATTCTAGAATCCCTCGTGCAGATGGGCGTGCAACTCGTGGATGAAAACGGTCAAGCCGCCTTTAACACTCCCCAAGGGAAAGCCGCCTTTCAATATTGGGTAGACCTTTACAAAAATCAACTGCTACCCAGGGAAGTGCTAACCCAAGGTCATCGTCGCGCCATTGAACTGTATCAGGCCGGAGAAATTGCCATCCTCTCCTCCGGGCCAGAATTCCTGAATGCGATCGCCACCAACGCCCCCGCGATCGCAGACGTGTCCGCCGCCGGGCCGCAAATTACTGGCGATACCCAAAAACGCAATGTCGCCGTCATGAACCTCGCCATTCCCCGCGACACCGATCAACCCGAAAACGCCTTAAAGTTCGCCCTATTCGTCACCAACCCCGACAACCAACTCGCCTTTGCTCAAGCCGCCAACGTTTTACCCTCCACCATCAATGCGATCGAACGCTACAAAAGCGAATTGGAAAAGCAACCCAACGTCACCCCCGTAGAAAAAGCCCGCAACGTCAGCGCCTCTCAGCTTCCTACTGCTGAGGTTCTTATCCCCGCCAAGCAGGATCTCAACCTCCTGCAAAAAGCCATCTACGACAACCTCCAAGCCGCAATGTTAGGAGAAAAGACCGTCGATCGCGCCGTAGAAGACGCCGCCACCGAATGGAACCGTAGAAGTTAGGACTGAGAATTGGGTTGCGCCTAAAATCCTCGCAACCCATAACTTGGGAAAAGCGCGATCGCACTAAATCTGTGAGGGTGATTTTTAGGAAAGACGAGGAAGAAATGCTGCTGGTGAGATGTGGAAAAGGTTAGCCAGTTGGGTAATCTGCTGGATTGTAAGTTGCTGCTGATTATTCAGCACGGATGAAACTCTTAATTCTGTTTCAAAGATCGGAATTAAGTCGTTCTCTTTTAATCCCGACTCTTGTAGCAAAACCTTGAGCAACTCTATACCGGAAATATCAGGAATAGGCTCTAGCGTTTGTTCATATTCGTAAACCAAAGTCCCTAGAAGATTGAGATAATCTCTTTCGTCAGAACAGAGTTCTTTTTTATCTAATAACTCGTCAATTCTATCTTGAGTTGCACTCAACTCCTCTTCCGATGCAATCGGGCGGGGAGGAAATTGGGTTAGGAGTTGGATATAAGTATTAGACTTGCTCATTGGCTCTAGTTCAGTTTGTTTTATACAGATATTATTGATACCAATCGTCCTGCTTCCATTTTTCTTCACTATATTCTTTGTGGGTTAGGACATAACGAATGAAGACTTTTTTATATTGATAATCGATATAGGTAATGAGACGATAGTGATTTCCACCAATATTAAAAACAGTGAAATTACCAACAGAATCAGCAGAATTAAAGTTTTGACGAACTTCCGCTAAATGTTGCCATTGAGCCAAAGATGTTAGCTTATACCAGGTTCGCAAAGCTGGTTCTGAATTAGGGTGGACTGTCCAAAACTCTTTAAGCCGACTGATGGAAATGATATGCATAAAATTTCACATAATTAGTTTTATTAACCTCTTGTTCCGAATTTTCTAATCTAATTCCAGACTTGATGAGCTGGTTCTTATGATAGCAACTCATCAAATCGTCATCAAGCGATATTTGTATTCTATCGGGTTTAGCATTCAAGAAATTTGAGATCGGACAATTTCTTAAAATCGGCGCTCAAATTCTACCAACGCTCGATTATCGCCAGAGAAGTCTGTTGAACCTCTAAAGAGGATATTTTCATTGAGACGGTAGCGCAAACCAAATTGCGCGGGCTGATTGTTGGTGAGAATCTTCAGCACCGAAGCTGAAACATTCCCGGTAATATCAACACTGGCTTCCGCGCCGAGATCGAGAGTGGAATTACGCGAACCGCCCTCGCTTAACACCGTGGGGAACAGACGAAACTCGCTTAAGCCCAACGCATCGCCGATGACATTTTGAATATTCGACAATAACGCCGAACCTGCTAGGTTTGCTAAGGCGAGGGTACTATCCCCGCGTCCTAGGGTATCGACAAAGCCACCGCCCAAAAGGGCGACAATTTCCGATTCGCTGCGCCCTGGAGAACTGGTGAGTTCTAAATTCTCGGTTAATTGCGAAGCCGGGCCTTCTACGCGGGCGACAATTCGCACCGTTTGTAAGCCTGTTCCTGCAACATTAATGGGGTTATCGATAATTTCCGAGGCAATGGGGCTTAAGGGTTGGCGGGAACCCGTTACCTCAGAGACAGAGGCAAATAAGCGCACGTCTAGGAAGGGATCGAGACCTGTTTCAGGGGTGAAGGTGGCTGTTTGGGGATAGCCGCGATCGAGGCGAAACTGAGTGGTAAAGAGGTTAACGGCCCCGCGCTGTAAGGAGATGGTTCCCGCCGGACGGATATCATCTAGGGAGCCATTGATGGTTAAGTCTCCAACCGCCCGGAAGTTCATAATGGGGGGTAAAGTGACCTCGACAGCGTTCCCTAGGGAGAGTCTGAGATTATCAAAGCGGGTGATGACGCCTTCTCCTGGTTGTCGGGCTGCTGTTCCCCCGTTTGTCGCTGCGTTGGCTCGGTCAGCGGAGAGGAGAACGCTACCATTACTCAGGACAATTTCACCGCTGAGGATCGGACTTAAAGCCGCCCCGGTGACGAGGACATTCCCATTGACGCCGCCGTTGTAAATGCCTTTGAGATTGACACCCAATCGTTCTAAACCAATGGTGAGAGGTGTTTCTAGAGCCGGATCGCCCCCCGGAAGCGGAGACGAAATGGGGAGGATACCCGCCGCGACTACATCGCCGCCGCCGTAGTCTCCGGTGAGGCTTTCGACGATGATGCGATCGCGATCGAAGCGCAACACCCCATCAATATCGGTAATTGGATCGGGCAACAGGGTAGACGCAATGGTAGCATTCTCAACCCTGGCAATTCCGGTAGCAATGGGTTGAGTCAGGGTACCCGATACGGCTACATTGACTTCCCCTTGGCCCTCAATCCACTGAAGTTGCTGACCCGTGAGAACATTGAGTAAAGCGAGTCCTTCGTCTCTCAAGCTTGCTGTCAGCCGAATTTCTCGATCCGCAGGCGATACGGTTCCGAACGGTAGCGGACTGGGAATGCTGCCACTGACTTCAATCGGTTCGCTACTGGAAATCAGCAGCGTTGAACCAAAGTTTAAACGACCGTTCGCTAGGGAGAAACTGCCTGTTGCCGATTCTACAGGCGTCTGGTTGAGCGTCCCCTCTTCTAAGCTTAAGACGCCTCTGACTTGGGGATTTTCTAGCGAACCGCCAAGCAAGGTGGCGATCGCATCTAAGCGTCCCGTCACATCTACCGGCAGGTCTACAAAGCGTTCGATTAAGTCTACGGGCAGGTTTTCCACGCGCAACTGACCGGACTGTTGTTCGCCCCCCACTTGACCGCTAAAGGCAACCAGGGCATCTTCAAATTGAATCCGCACGGGCAATAGGGACAGAACGCCATTATCTAACGTTCCGGTGGCGACGACGGAATCAAAGGTATAGTCTCGCCATTCCCAATCTGCCCCGGCGACATCGAACTGGGCCGAAATGCCGGTTTGTAAGGTCGCTGCCACATTAATCGAGGCATCAAACGTTCCTGCTAGTTCGGCAAGGCGAGGGATGGGATCGCTTTCAATTTCTTGGCGGCGCAGGGCGACTAACTGGGTAATTTCTGAGAAGCGGCGCAACTGAGTCAGCAGGGGAGTCCCCGGTAAACCCACCCCAATCGTTTGGACATCGGTTGCTTCCCCATAGTCGCGAGGGGTCAATCCATTTTGAATATCATCGAGTTCAAACCACTGAAGGGCGGTTAAAACATCTTGAACATTGCCTTGGGCAACGTTGACATTGCCTTGGAAACTGGGGTTATTTCCTTGGAGGTTAAAGTTTCCCGTCGCCGTGTAGAGGCTTTGTCCGATGGTGAGATTGGCGCTAGTTAAGGTACCTGCGCCATCTGCGAAGGCGAGTTGAGCCGTTAAGCGATCGCCCCTAATTAACCCAACGGCAGGTCGATCGATCGCCAGTTCGCCCGTCACGCCAAAACGGGCCAGATTCACGTCAAAATTGCCCGATAGGGAACCCGTGACAATCCCTTGGGGTCCTGTCGGCGGACGTAAATTTAGCAAAGCCAGGGGGAAATTCGCCACGTTTGCGGCCAAGATATCGCCTTGGCGGGTTCCTGTGGCGATCGCCTCATCTCGCTGAATGGTAAACGATTGGGGTTGAAACGCGCTGTCTAACACCACGGCAATCCGGTCGGGCGTTCCTGTCCCTTCTGTGGCAACTAGCTGGACGTTGGCACCCTGTCCGCTCATGAAACTGACTGGCCCCGCTAACACCGGGTCGAAGGCGACTTGATTGACTGCTAGCCCCCGCAAACGCGCACTTCCATCTAAGCCGGGAGCGTTCAAACTTCCGGCCGCCCGACCCGCAAAGTCGGCGCGTCCCACGAGTTGCACGGTATCGGGTAACTGGGGTAAGGCGCTAGGCAGGTTAGCCAGGTCTAAATCTTGCAGTTGGATATCGCTGAAATTAAACGTACTGGCTAAAACGTTATCGAAATTGGGCGTAATGGTTCCGACAGCGCGGAAACCTTGTGCGCCAGCTTCTAGAACCTGCAAGCGCTGACCATCCCAGGTAATATTTGCCCCAAACGGGCCGCGTTCTAGAATTGGAAGCTGATTGAGAGCAATTTGACCGCCTAACTGGATATCTTGGGGGGCAAACGAGGCCGTTGTGCCGCCTAACTCCAATAAAGCCCCAGCCAGAACGCCGCTAAACTGCGGGGGAATTTGCGGGCCGAGGCGGTTAACTTGAATGCCGCGCGCGATCGCATTTGCCCGCCAGCGTCCTTGTTGCAGTTCGCTTTCGGTAATTTCAACGCTACCCCCGGCCAGCCCTAACACGCCCTGTGCCCTGGCTTGAATATTCTCTAAAGCAAAAGAATCGACATTTCCGGCTAGCTGCAACGCCCCGGTAAACGGCCCATCAACGGTGGGGGGGAGTTGAGGAGACAGGCGGTTAAGTTGGACGTTTTGGGCGATCGCCGTTGCACTCCATTGTCCCCCCGCGAGTTGAGCATTGGGAATATTCACGACTCCACCCGCGAGGGCAATTTCACCGCCGCCCGCAGCTTGCAGGGTATTCAAATTTAAGTTATTCAGATTCCCCGTAAGTTCAAAATTGCCACTAAAGGGGGCCTGTAAATTGGGGGGTAACTGCGGGGCGAGTTGTCCCAACTGGACGTTATTTGCGCCGACTAAGGCATTAAAGCGACCGCGATCGACTTGGGCGGCAATATTCGCCGATCCACCCGCAACCTCTAACTGCCCCTGTCCGGTAGCCTGCAACGCCTCTAAGGAAAGGTTATCAATATTTCCCGATAGCTCAAACAAGCCATTAATTGGTACCCGTAAATTGGGAGGAATATCGGCCGAGAGTTGACCCAGTTGCACCCCATTGGCTTGCACCACCGCTTGCCATTGTCCGGCGCTGAGGTTGCCTGCGACTTGAACGTTCCCCCCTGCTATATTTAATTGTCCTTGTCCCAACGCCTGAGTGCGATTGAGGCTTAAATCGGCTAAAGGCGAAGCCAGTTGGACATTGCCTGTAAACGGGGCTTGCAGTAGGGGCGGCACTTGGGGCGATAACTGGGCGAGACGGATACCTTGGGCTTGAATTTCCCCTTGAATTTCCCCATCCGTAATTTGCGCCCCGGCTAAAATCGTTCCGCCTGCAATATTGGAACTGACGACGGCTTGCAGGTTATCCAGCGGCCCCACCACTTGACCCCGCGCCGTCACTAATCCCAGCGTCAAATTGTTGGGGTTAACATCATATCTTTGGGCGATCGCATCGGCGGGCACATTTTCGGCCAGAAAATCCAGGACGATCCCCTGTTTTTCACCGAGTTTAAACTGACCGGCCCCCGTCACCCGACCGCCAACGGTAGGTTCCAAATTAATGTCTTCCACGTATAGCGTAGAATCTGCCAAACCAAACCGAGCGCTTGCTTGGCTAAAATCGACTCGATCGACTTGGATCGGTTGCGTATTGCTAAATTCACCCACCACAACGGGTCGATCGATCGGCCCGCGCAGTTGCGCCTGGGCTTGAACTTCCCCAGAGGCTTCCAACGGTAACTCGACATTCACCGCTTCTGCCAGTTGTTCGATCGTGACGGGAGGGACTTGTAAGTCTACCTCAAACCCTTGCTGCGTATGAATTAAACCATCTACAACCACCGGAATTGCATCAGCATAACGCGCTTGAATATTTTCTAAGCCAATGAGTTGACCTTGAAAACGCAAAGCACCCACCGCATTAGTTGCAGATTGAGGGAGTTGAGCAATTTGGGCAGTCACCCCTTCAAAGGAAGCCACCCCATTTAAGGAAAGCGGTTGATTGGGTTGAATTCTTGCTAATAGATTGCCATTCGCCCGACCCGCAAACAACTCAATGGGTAAACCCGATAGCAAGCGACTCACATCCGCTGCTGATAAATCGCCCCCTCGCAGTTGAATATTGGCAATATTGAGCGGGGTAAAGTATTCGCCCTTAATGTTAAAGTTGCCCCCAGAGGCCGGTTGACCGCTGAGATCGAACAGAATTTGACGATATTCATCTAAAAATTCGGCATGACCATTAACTGGCGCAAAGGTAATCGGAATTCTGGGCGGGGGAAGAGGCGTTGCCGTTTCTGTCTGTTGTCCCGGTTCGGCTTCGGCTGCTATTTCGTCTTCTAACCCCGTGTAGGGAACCAGAACCACTTCCGCATCGCGCAGTTCAACCCGACTGAGGCGAATTTCAATCGCTCCCGGTTCTGCTTCTTGTAAGGTAATATCGACCCAACGTCCGCTTTCGTCTTGCTCAATGTAAGCATTGGGGGCAACCAAGGTCACTTTTAGCAACAGTTCCCGACGCCACAAAATCGGTAAGGGATTAAATGTCACCTCAACGGCTTCAACCGTTGCATTATCCACATCAGTTGCCGTGGAGGGCAAGCGCGACAGACCAAAGCGCAAGCTTGTTGGCGTAAAGCCTTCTACCGGCCCTAATTCTACAGGTCGGCTAATCAGTTCGCTGAGGGTTTGCGAGACGAGGGGGGATAAGCGTCGGTTAACAAACCGCCAACCATACCATGCCCCGCCGATCGCGCTGATTAATAAAATAATTCCTAATCCAAGTCCTGCGCGACCTACCCACAGCAACCAGACAGGACGCTGACGGGGAGAGTGTTCTCCCATTTCCTCGTCCGGTTCTGTGGGGGGAAGTTGTTCTTCTTGGGTCTCCGACTCGTTGTTGGGGTTGGGGGCGTTTGTCATATCCTCACACCTGATGCAACCAGATTGACGGCTGCTCTAGACAAGGGTATACCGCTTGCTAGAAAACTGTCATCAAGCAATCTTAGACTGACTTGCATATTGCCAATACTGTATCTCACGAAATTGCGAATGAAAATTGACCTGACACCCAAAATAGATAACCCGCCTTTTCCCTGAGACGGAGAATATTCGACTCAGGTGTCCAATTCCGTTCTTTCTATATCTATATAGGTTCAACCCCTTTCTGAGTGCTGAGTGGAAAGTGCTGAGTGCTGAGTGGGGGAAGAAGGGAGTTGGGAATTGGGAGTTAGGGGTTGGAGGAAGAAGGGAATTGGGAGTTGGGGGTTGGGGTAAAGAGGATGGGGGGATGGGGGGAAGAAAAGATAGGAAGACTTGATGACTATCAACTCAGCACTTTCTTCTGACTCAGAACTCAGAACCGACTCAGCACTCTCTTCTGACTCGGAACACCGCTACTTGGTGTGCAAGCTACGGAACTTTGCACTCTTTTCCCCACTCAGCACACTGCTACGCACAAGCTAAAGCAACAGCACTTTCCACTCAGCACTCCTTTCCCCACTCGGAACTCGGAACTCGGAACTTTGCACTCTCCTTCCCCCCATCCCCCCACCCTCTTCTCACTCAGCACTCAGCACTTTGCACTCAGCACTCAGAGAGGGGGGGAAAGAGGGAACAGATCGCTCTAAGATAGTTAATGTGTAGAGTGAAAGCGCAACTCATCAAGCTTATGCGAGTGTTTGTCTTATTGTTTAATGCCCGAACGGAAAACGAGGGGATTCATACCATTCGGATTGGCGATCGCAATAAGGTCTTGATGTTTGAGTCTGAGGATGATGCCACCCGCTTTAGTTTAATGCTAGAGGCCCAAGATTTTCCCTCGCCGACTGTCGAAGCGATTGAGGATGAGGAGGTTAAGGAGTTTTGTCAGCAAGCGGATCTCGATTGGGAGTTGGTGACAGAAGGGATGCTAGCGGTTCCGCCGGATTCTAATGCAGAGCAATTAGATTGGCAACCTGAAGAAGCAGCCAAAGACTCCAAAGCATCTGTAGACGCTTCAGAGGAAGATTCAAGTTCAATGTCGGATACTGAACTTGAACGCATTCGTCGTCGATTGGAAGGTTTGTTGTAATGGAAGAACGCGGTCACTTGCTGACAGAACAGGTGAATCCTGAGAGTTTGACCCTCGATAGTTTGAGTGCTTTGGAATTGGTGGAGTTATTTAACCGCGAGGATGCGAAGACGGTTGAAGCGATCGCAGCAGCGAAACATCAGTTAGCCCAGGCCGTGGATCGGATTGCGGAAAAGTTGCGGCACGGCGGGCGCTTGTTTTACGCGGGAGCGGGCACTAGCGGGCGCTTAGGCGTGTTGGATGCGGCTGAATGTCCCCCCACGTTCTGCACCCATCCGGAGATGGTACAGGGCATTATAGCCGGGGGTGCGGGGGCGCTGGTTCGCAGTTCGGAAGATTTGGAAGATTTGTTTGAGGATGGGTCAGAAGCGATCGCCCATCGTCATGTGACAGAATTAGATGTCGTGGTGGGCATTACCGCCGGGGGGACAACCCCTTACGTCCACGGTGCAATTCAAGCCGCCAGACAGCGCGGCGCAACGACGGTTTTTATCGCTTGCGTCCCCGCCGAACAAGTTGAGATTGATGCAGATATTGATATTCGCCTGCTAGTCGGGCCAGAAGTGTTGGCGGGTTCGACGCGTTTAAAGGCGGGAACTGTGACCAAAATGGCGCTAAATATTCTCTCGACCGGGGCGATGGTCAAGTTAGGTAAAGTGTATGGCAATCGCATGGTGGATGTGGCTGTCACCAATAAGAAATTACGCGATCGCGCTCTCCGCATTTTAGGCGATCTCACTGAACTGAGCCGTTCTGAATGTGCGGAATTGCTCGAAAGGAGCGATCGCAATGTCAAACTGGCTTTGATGATGCACTGGACGGGTTTAGAGAAAGACAAAGCCCATCATCTTCTAAACCAGCATCAAGGAAATTTGCGGGAAGCTATTACCAGTATTCAGGGCTGAGTTGAGAAGGGTTAGCGGATCGCTTATTTGTATTTAAAAAGACAATAATGCGATCGCGCTTCCATCAGGATAGTTCTCAGAAGCGCTTTCAACCTTCCTGGGATAACTTCCTCTGGACAATGAGAATTTTATTGGTGGAAGACGATATCCAGTTGGCGGACTCTTTGGCTGAAACCCTAACCGCCCAAAGGTATGCTGTTGATTTAGCCAGAGATGGCGAACTGGGGTTAAGACAAACAGAAGGGTTTGTTTACGATCTGATTTTGCTGGATGTCACTTTACCGAAATTAGATGGAATTGGCTTGTGTCAGCGATTGCGCGATCGCGGTTATTCTACCCCGATTCTTATGCTCACGGCTCGCGATACCAGTTTGGATAAAGTGATTGGACTGGATGCGGGTGCAGATGCTTACATGGTCAAACCCTTTAACCTTCAGGAATTGCTGGCCCAAATTCGGGCATTGTTGCGTCGCGGAAAACCTGGATCGGCTCCTATTTTAGCGTGGGGTGCCCTACAACTCGATCCGAGCAGTTATGAAGTGAAGTACAACCGCGTGCAAATTCAGCTCACCCCCAAAGAGTTTGCATTGCTAGAAGCCATGTTACGCTACGGTCGGCGAGTCTTAAGCCGAACAGCCATTATTGAACAGGTTTGGAGTTGGCAAGAGTCCCCAGAAGAAGACACCATTAAAACCTATATTAAAAACTTGCGTTCCAAGTTAAAAGCCGCAGGCGCGCCCAAAGATTTTATTGAAACCGTTCATGGTTTAGGATATCGCTTGAAAGCCTTAGATCGGGTTTAAAGCAAGAATAACTTTTTTTTAAAAAGACCATTTTTGAAAGTTCCCCTAACTCAAAGAGATTACGTCGGATTCCAGTCACGTCAATAGATGTCATGAACTTCTAATATTCTCCCCGATTTCTCCCCGATTTCATCCCGGTTAATTTCACCTGCAATCTGTACCGTTAGTTCTCAAGTTACAGAAGAGAACGGTGTTTTCAATTCTTGCTCAAATTCACAATGCACTGTGAAATTCTGTATCGCTTGATGCAATCTTACCTCAAATTTTGAAATTTGTAGCGTAGCAAGTATGAAGATTCACAGACGCCATTTTCTCAAGTTCAGTGCAGGGGCCGCATTAGCCGTTATCGCCCACGGCTGTACCCAAGGTCAAACCGCAAGTTCAGCCAATAGTGATTCAGAAAATCCGGGTAAGATTTCCGTTGGATTTTGGCCAGTTGCTTCCGGTTTACCGCTGTTTGTCGCCGTCAAAAAAGGATACTTTCAAGAGGCGGGATTGGATGTAGAAGCAGTACGATTTGCCTCGCCCAACCAAGTTGCAGAAGGAATCATCGCCGGACGCTTGCAAGGTACAGGAAATGGCGTGGCTAGCGGGGCTTTAGGATTAGCAGAAATCACCTCACCCGGCTTATTCAAAATTTTGGCAGCCAACCCAAGCAATGCTCAATTTTTACTCGATCAAGTCATCGTTGCTAAAGATAGTCCCATTCAATCGGTAGCGGATCTCAATGGTAAAAGATTTGCCACCGGCCCAGGGGCACAAAATAAAGCGATCGCAGAAGCCATTTTAACCGCTGCGGGCGTTACAGAACCCAGAGTACAACAACTCGAAATTAGCCAACATGTCGCCGCCCTTGAATCCGGACAAATTGACGCCGCCTATACCCTAGAACCCACCGGAACCGTCGGCGAAATGAAAGGCATTACCCGCATTTTAGAAAACGGCGTTGTGGCTAAATATATTCTCGGCGATGCAATGGCCCCCTGGTTTGGAGGTGCAGCCGCCCTCAGTACCCAATTTATTGAACAATATCCCCAAACCACCAAAACCTACGCTGAAGCCTATCGCCGCGCCATTTTGGATATTCGCAACAACCCCGACGAAGCCCGCCAGTACCTGACGGGTTACACCGCCATTGAAGGAGAACTCGTCCAAAAAGTCCCCTTGGTGAATTACACCATGTACGACGAGTTTACACCAGCAGACGTGGCTTACTTTCAAAAATTCTTTGACTTCATGACCGATAAAGCCGTCTTTTCTCGCAAGGTCGATGTCGCGGCTTTGCTGTACGCCCCCGCCTAATTCAGGAGGTATTTATGGTAGCAGATGCTATAACAAATCAGCAGATTGCCCCCCCCGAACATTTTGTTTCTGTCCAAGGCCTCTGTAAGTCCTTTGGCGAAGTTGTTCTGTACGATAACTTCAATCTTGATTTAGCCAATAACCAATTAGTCTCGGTTTTTGGCCCCAACGGTTGCGGTAAATCAACCCTGATTAATATGATTAGCGGCTTGATGCCTTTTGACCAGGGCGAAATCCGCATCCACGGGAAACCCATCCGTCGCGCCCGCATTGGCTATGTCTTTCAAAACTATCGCGATGCCATGCTGCCTTGGCTGAGTGCCTATGATAATATTGCCTATCCGCTGCGGGTGAAAGGAGTTGGGGAAAGAGAATGTCGCGATCGCGTTGAGCAATTAATTGCTACGTTTAATATTCAACTCGATCTCAAACGCTATCCCTACAGCTTTTCTGGAGGTCAACAGCAACTCATCTCCATTATGCGGGCCCTAGTTGCCGACCCAGAAGTGCTATTTCTGGATGAACCCTTCTCGGCGCTAGATTTTGAAACCACCCTCTTCGTCCGCGACAAACTCCAAGAAATTTTTATGACCACCCAAATTCCGATGTTTATGGTGGTGCATAACCTGGAAGAAGCGGTTTTCTTAGCCGATACGATCTTACTCCTCAGCAAGCGTCCCACGCGGTTAGTCGAGAGGGTGGCATTTAATGCCCCTCGCCCTCGGACGTTTGAAACCCTCTCTTCCCCTGAGTTTGTGGAAATTAGCCGTTATTGTTTAGAAATTTTTCGTCAGGAGATGCGGAAATGACTGCTTCTAGCTATTCCTCTGGGCGTCGCGTTCCTAAACTCTCTCTGGCGAAGCATCTCGATCGGTTTCTGCCCTTAGTGGGGGTGTTCGTTTTACTGCTTCTCTGGTGGCTAATTGCCATTTCTGGGTGGGTGAATCCGGTCTTGTTACCCACTCCCTGGACAACGATCGCAACCTTATTCCAGGCGATGGTAACAGGCACTATGGCGATCGATTTTGGTACCACGGTATTAAGAACGTTTGGCGCGTTTGTCACGGCGGCGCTGATTGGGGTTCCGGTGGGCGTGGCGTTGGGAAGTTCGGAAAAACTCTATCGCAGCGTTGAGTTTTTAATTGACTTTTTCCGTTCGACTCCCGCGAGTGCGTTAATTCCCATGTTTATTCTATTTTTTGGGGTTAGCGATTTATCGAAGGTGGTGATTGCTGGGTTTAGCGCCTTTTTGTTAATTGTCTTTAATAGCGCTTATGGGGTAATTCATGCCAAGCAATCTCGGATTTTAGCGGCGAAGGTAATGGGGGCAAATCGCTGGCGGGTATTTAAGGATGTGTTGTTGATGGAAAGTTTACCGCAGACGTTCATTGGTTTGCGGAGTGGTATTAGTATTGCGTTGGTGATTGTCATTGTTGCTGAGATGTTTATCGGAACCGAACAAGGATTGGGTAAGCGGATTATTGATGCTCAACAAGTGTTGAATGTTCGGGATATGTATGCTTCTATTCTGGTAACGGGGTTGTTGGGCTATGGTTTGAATGTGTTGTTTTTAATGTTGGAAAAGCGAGTCATTCATTGGAGTGGGAAGTAGGGAGTTCCGAGTTCCGAGTTCCGAAGAGGGTGGGGAGATGGGGGGATAGGTTTTAACTCAGCATTCTCTTGCCATTCAGCACTTTAGACTCAGCACTTGAAAATCACAATTTTATTCTAAAGGGAGTTTGACGGTGATGGTGGTTCCCTCCCCTGCTTGACTTTCAATGTGCCATTCGCCGCGATGGAGTTCAATGCAGGTTTTGACGACGGCTAACCCTAAGCCGCTACCTGGAATGGAACCGACGTTACTTCCGCGATAGAATGCATCTTGAATGCGAGATCGATCGGCTAGAGGAATGCCAATACCGCGATCGCAGATTTCTAAAATGGCGTTCTGGTCGGTGCAGCGGACGGTAAACTGGACTAAGCAATCGTCGGGCGAATATTTGACGGCGTTAGAGAGGAGGTTGGTTAGGAGCGATCGCACTAATTTCTTATCCCAAAATGCCTTAGTATTGGGGCAATGGCTGCTAAAGGCAATTCGCTGTTGAAATTCCATCTCGTCTAAGATTTGTTGGCAAAACAGATCGATTTCTAAAAGTTCGGGGTGAAAGTCTAATTTCCCGACTTCGGCGCGGGTTAAGGTTAATAAGTCAGCAATTTGTTGACTCATCCGTTTTGCTGTCAGATAAATTCGTTGAATGTTAATTTCTTTTTGTTCTTCGGATAATTGATGGCGATTAATTTGCAGCGATTCCGCCGAGAGTAAGATGGTACTTAGGGGCGTGCGGAGTTCGTGGGAAGCCATTGAGAAAAACCGCTGTTTGAGATTACTTAAGGTTTTGGTTTGTTCTAATTCGCGGTTGAGTTGATGCAAATATAAGATTAAACCTGCGGTTAAACCCATTCCGATTAACAGGGTAAGAGGTACGCCATAAGCGCTGTTAAAGGTATAGTTTGCTGAGGGTGAAAATCTGACTTGCCATTGCCGTTGTCCAACGGTTAAACTCCGGGTACAATAAGCAGGGGTTGGACAGAGGGAAGAGTCGGCTTGAGGGCGTTCGCTAGTCGTCACCGTTCGCGCGATCGCATCATACCCTCCTAGAAATTGTTGACTGAGGCTAGCACTTTGGTCATATAGCCCAAAATCAATATCGTAATCTAAATCTTGCAGCGATTCTTCAACCACATTGGAAACGCGAAACACCCCCACTAAAAATCCCTGAAATTGCTGGCGGCGCGTTGTTAACTCATCGGGAAGGGTGGAAGTTTGATATAAGGGAAACAGGACTAAAAAGCCAAATTGATCGCGCTGTTCTTGCACAAGGCGAATTCTTCCAGTGGCTGTAATTTCGCCATTATCCTTAGCCGAGGCGATCGCGATCGCGCGGGCTGGATTTGAGTTAAGATCGAACCCAAACGCCGCTTCATTACTGGCAAAAGGCACCACATAGGTGACAGGAATATAGTAAGGGCGATCGCTTGAGCGAATCAACCGATTCCCCTCGGAAAGTTGGGTAATCTGAAAATTGGGATAACCTTCGGCTTGTATGCGACGTTCAAAGTCTAACCGTTCTGCGTGCTGCACTAACGGTGCCCATTCTAAGGCTTGAATACCGGGATAAGTTGAGAGCGATCGCGCCACAAAATTAGCAAAGTCCTGACGCTGTACCTGTCCCGGCACAACTCCATAGTAATCTCCTAGAAACGCTAGCACATCCGTATAGCGATTGAGGCTGCGTTGAAGGGCCGTCGTTAAATTTTCAATCTGTCGTTGAAAGCGGGTTTGCTGGCTAGCCGTTTCCCATCGCCCAACAAACAACGCCGCTAGCGAGGATAATCCTAAACCAACCGTTAGGGTAACGCCCAATCGTAAAGAATGAGTCACGCCACGCACTTGCTGCTTACCCACTTGGCTGTTGCGTCGCGATATCCCCAATCATAATGTTACTGGATTTAATCACCGCATAGACTGTCTTGCCAGTTCGCAAGCCTAGCTTCTCTCCCGATGCTTTGGTGATGGTTGCGACTAACTCTACATGCGGGGCAACTTCTAAAACAACCTCTGCATTGACGGTACCCCAAATCACCTGTTTAACGCTAGCCGGAATCACGTTACGGGCGCTAATGCTTAAAGTCGCCATTTCTGGGGGTTCGGGAAGGGGAGGCGGCGAGGTTGGCGCTGGTGAATGCAGGCTGCGTAACAATTCGCGCAGAATCTCTGTTTTTGTCCGCTGCGACTGCTGACAGTATTCTTCTAACAGTTGTCGTTCCTCTTCAGAAGACTGAAAGGTGATCCACCCCTGTTGTTTTCTCGGCATTTAGGTTACACCTTCCTTACATCAAAGCAAAGCCATTCTGTCCCAGAAGGATAGGGATTTCAACCCAGTGTCTGGATGAATTTGCGCTTACAACTCAGTCTAACGATAGAGTCTCATCCAGCAGACGCACTGCCCTGTTACGACCGATGGAGGCACGAGCGGCAGATGCTTTTTCTTTTATACCAGGATTATTGCAACTTTAATCTTGGCTGAAAACAAATCGCCGAACCCAGCATCCTCGCCTTTCTAGGGCGAAGGAGTGCCAAGAGTATAATTCAGCGTAAAGGTTTGACCGTCAAGACTTCCCCGCCCTGAAATCGATTGAACGCTATCTTCTAAATAGGTAATATTGAGGATTCCAGAGGCATCGGCATCTCCAGAATGGGTTAGAACCACGGGTAATAAGTTAGGTGGAGAATTGGGTGCTTGCTCTGGAGATTCTCCACTCAAGCGAATGATATTTCCATTACTCAGTTGTAAGGTAATTTCAGTCCGAGAATCTGTATAGGTAAGGACAGAGGCATAGGTAATTGCCAGGGGAGATCGATCCTGAATTTGTAAGATTCCTCGCCCTAAAGCATTCTCAACGCCATTAGAGGAGGTTGGTACAGCGCGATTAAAAGAAAAGCGAAAAACTTGACTATCGAGCAGTCCTTCCCCTTCAATTTTACTAATGCTCCCTTCAACATAGGTAACGCGGACAATCCCAGAAGCATCGGCATTGCCAGAATGGGTTAGCCGAATTGCCGTCACTCCCAACTGGGTACTATCGGTTTGACCTTGATAGCGTCCGGTAAAGCGAATGGTATTGCCATCGCTGAGTAGAAATGCCATTTCTGTGCGGTTTTCGGCATCTGTAGTCATTGAAGCCCGAACAATTTCGCGATCCGGTCTTCCTTGTAAACTTAAAGTTCCTTGACCTTCAATGCTCTGGGCGATCGCATTTAGAGGTATCATCACTATCAGTGCAGGAATCGCGATCGCAGCGAGTCCAGAAGTTGCGAAAGTTCGTTCAAAACGCATAGGATTGAATCTCATTCAGGATTGAAAATAACTTTTATTGAGATCAATTTTAAGCAAACTCATTTCGGATGAGTCAGGCTGTCTATTTCGAGATCGACACAGGGCAGCGTTTTCCGAGAAAATTCTCGTAGCATAAAGATAATCACCTCCCCAATTGCTGGGATCGGATTTTGTGGGTTCAGTCAAGTCGTGACCATATTTTCTAAGTACCTCAACCGTCGTAGCGATCCGCACGCTCAAAAGCAGACTTTACAAGTTTTGTTTACGATTGTGTTAGTCGTTCCTTTTGTGGTGCAGCTTACCCTGGTTGTCGGTTTGACGGGATGGCTATCCGTGCGTTCGGGTAAGCAATCTGTGCGTCAAGTCGCCATCCAACTCAGACAAGAAGCCAGCGCCCGCATTGAGGATCGATTAGACTCCTACTTAGCAATACCCCATACCTTAAACCAACTCAACGCCGAAGCCGCCCGTTTGGGACAATTGGATTTTCGCAACCCTCAAAGCTTGCAACAGCGCTGGTGGCGACAGATACGCCTTTATGACACCCTCAGCAATATCGGATTTGGGAGTATTCAAGGAGAGTTTACCGCAGGCGATCGCCGAAACCGCACATTTCGTTTAGGCGGAAACCTCAGCCCCGATCGTACCCTGCGAATGTACGAAACTGACGAGTTTGGCAACCCTCAACCCATCCCCGCCTATGTGGGAACGCGCTACTACGATCCGCGATCGCGTCCTTGGTATCGCATCGGTCAAGCTTCGCCGAACGGTCAATGGACAGCCATTTTTTCCTATGCAAGCCAGCAGGACATTTACGTGATTTCTGCGGTTCGTCCGCTGTTCGATCGCGCCGGAAATTTTCAAGGCGTTCTCGCCACCGACTTAATCTTGACCGAGATCAATCGCTTTTTGCAAACCCTAGAAATTGTCCGTTCTGGGGAAGTTTATATTATGGAGCGATCCGGGCTTTTAGTCGCCACCTCAACCCCCAATCCTCCTCTAAAAATCGTTCAAGGACAAGTACAGCGCCTCCACGCCACCGAAAGTTCCTCGCCCTTGATCCGCGCCTCTGCCCTCTTTGTGCGGCAGCGCTATACCGATTTTGCCCAAATTAACGCCCCCGTACAACTCAACTTCTCGCTGCAAGGGAAACGCCAATATTTAGATATCATTCCCTATCAAGATGAATACGGCTTAGATTGGTTAGTGGCAATTGTTCAACCTGAAGCCGCCTTATTACAAGGCCTGCAATCTACCGCCCTCAATACAATTTTACTGGGGGCGATCGCCCTCATTGCCACGCTCAGTTTCGGCTTACTCAGCGCCCGCTGGCTGATTCAACCCATCCTCCGCCTCAGCGCCGCCGCCACCGCCTTAGCCGAAGGAGATTGGGATATTACCGTCCCCATCGAACGCGAAGACGAACTCGGCGTTCTCGCCGCCGCCTTTAACCGCATGGCGGGACAACTACAAGAGTCTTACGCCGCCTTAAAAGAACGCGAAACCAAACTCGCAGAAGCCCAACGCATTGCCCATCTAGGAAACTGGGAACTCGATTTAAGTACCCATCGCATGAGTGGGTCTGATGAACTCTTTCGCATCTATGGCCTACAGCCTGACTCCGAACTGCCCTCTTACCCGGCAATCTTAGAATATATGCCGCCAGAAGACGCAACCCAAATCCGACAGGCGGTTCAGCGTGCCCTAGAAGCAGGAGAACCTTACGAAGTAGACCATTGCATCGTGCGACCCAATGGCGAGATTCGCTACGTTCATAGTAAAGGACAACCGAAGTTTGACACCCAAGGCCGCGTTATCCGGTTGTTTGGCACCGTAATTGATATGACCGAACGCCAGCAAACCGAACGCGAACGCGAGGAACTCCTCAAGCGCGAACAGGCTGCCCGCAGCGCCGCAGAGGCTGCCAACCGCATCAAAGATGAATTTTTGGCAGTTTTGTCCCACGAGTTGCGAACGCCCTTAAATCCGATTGTCGGCTGGGTACGCTTGCTGCGAACTCGCAAGTTTAATGAGGCAAAAATAGCTCAAGCCTTAGAAACCATCGAACGCAATGCCCTATTGCAAACGCAACTGATTGAAGATTTACTCGATGTATCGCGCATTTTGCGGGGCAAACTGGTTCTTAAACCGAGCTTAATTCAGATCGGGGGGGCGATTCGTTCGGCGATAGAAACGGTGCAATTGTCCGCAGAAACAAAGTCAATTGCAATTGAAACGCACTTAGATGAGACGGTAGGGCCGATTTATGGCGATGCCAACCGCTTGCAACAAGTGGTTTGGAATTTATTGTCCAATGCGGTGAAGTTTACCCCGGCTGGCGGGAAGATCGAAGTTCGCCTGTTTCGTCCAGAAGGCAACCCAGATTTAGCCGTCATTCAAGTTAGCGATACGGGGAAAGGGATTAAACCGGATTTTTTACCCTATGTTTTTGAGTCATTTCGCCAAGCCGATAGTTCAACGACTCGGACGTTTGGGGGGTTAGGGTTGGGGTTGGCAATTGTGCGCTATTTGGTCGAAATGCACGGCGGCGCGGTGAGTGCGATGAGTTCGGGTGAAGATTGCGGTTCAACATTTACGATTGAATTGCCGATTTGTCGCAAACAGACCTTATCCCAGTTTGCAGCTAGTCCCATCGAGATGAGTTTGCAACGGGTGCCGGAAGCATTTCCCCAACTGACAGAGCGACGGATTTTGATTGTGGATGACGATTCCGACGCCTGTCAATTGATTGCCTTTGTCTTGGCTGAAGCGGGTGCTATTGTAGAGTCGGCGAATTCTGCCGAAGAGGCGCTTAGTAAAATTGCCCTCCACGTTCCCGATATTCTCGTCAGCGATATTGGGATGCCCGATATGGATGGCTGCGAGTTAATTGCTAGAATTCGCCAGTTCCCCTCCGAACGCGGTGGAAACCTGAAGGCGATCGCCCTGACTGCCTATGCTAGCGATCCGGATGTCCAACGGGTTCTCCAAGCCGGTTTTAACAGACATCTCTCTAAACCTGTGGATTTGGTGGAATTAATCGATGCAATTGGTAAGCTTTAAAGGGGCGTACCCATTTTTTTGAGTATCGCTCAGTCCAGTTTTCAATTGACCGAACCCATCAGGTATGAGCAGCGAGTCCGATCCGAATGAGCCACTTTCCCAAGAACCGACTCCTCCATTAGAGCCGAAAAAAGACGCTTGGACTAATCGCTTCACCGGGATCTGGAATGATGCAACGTCTCGCCTGACTCAAATTCTACCGATTAATCAAGCAACCCAAACGTTCATCAGTTGGTTTAGCGTCAGTGAAGAACAGGTTGCGGAAATCTTAGCAGCCGTTCGCGCCCAACTCCCAACAACAGAAGCGCTGTTAATTGGCAAACCCCAAGCAGGCAAAAGCTCAATTGTGCGCGGCTTAACAGGCGTTTCCGCAGATATTATTGGACAAGGGTTTCGCCCCCATACTCAGCACACCGAACGCTATGCTTATCCTTCTGAGGATCTACCGTTGCTGATTTTTACCGATACGGTTGGTTTGGGAGATGTGAACCGAGAAACCCAAACGATTATTCAAGAATTAAGCAACGACTTAAAACAGGAGTCTCAAGGCGCTAGAGTCTTAATTTTAACGATTAAAATTAATGATTTTGCCACCGATACCCTGCGTCAAATTGCCCAACAGTTGCGTTCTGCTTATCCAAATATCCCGTGTTTGCTAGCTGTCACTTGCTTGCACGAAGTTTACCCGGCTACCCAGAACGATCACCCCCCCTATCCCCCAGAGGTGGAAGCCGTAAACCGGGCATTTGCAGCCATTCAAGAGACTTTTAAAGGATTGTGCGATCGCGCCGTCTTAATTGACTTTACCCTAGAAGAAGATGGCTATACCCCTGTCTTCTACGGCTTAGAAGCCTTTAGAGATAACTTGGCTGAACTCTTACCCGAAGCTGAGTCACGGGCAATTCACCAACTCTTAGAAGGCGGTGTCGGCGAACAGTTAGGAACTCTGTATCGAGATGTAGGACGACGCTATATTTTAGCCTTTTCCATCGGGGCTGCTACCTTAGCCGCCGTTCCCCTCCCCTTTGCGACGATGCCCGTTTTAACGGCTTTGCAAGTCTCCCTCGTGGGTTTGTTGGGTAAACTTTATGGACAAACGCTGACGCCTTCCCAAGCCGGTGGGGTGGCTAGCGCGATCGCGGGGGGTTTCTTTGCCCAAGCGATCGGGCGAGAGCTGGTAAAATTTATTCCGGGTCTTGGAAGCGCGATCGCCGCATCTTGGGCAGCCGCCTATACTTGGGCATTAGGCGAAGGCGCGCTTGTCTATTTTGGTGACTTAATGGGCGGTAAAAAACCCGATCCGCAAAAGATTCAAGCTGTCATGAAAGAAGCTTTCCAAACCGCTAAAGAACGGTTCAAAGGTAGCTGAAAAGTAAACCCCAAACCATTAACTCTGCTACGCACTCAGCTAACCCCTACCACTGGTGATGGTACTCAGCCTGTCAAAGTTCAGCCTATTTAACCTTTCTTCTCACTCAGCACTCAGCACTCAGCACTCAGCACTCAGGTTATGTCGATCCAATCTCTGCCCGCAGAAGTTGTTCATTTGATCGCCGCTGGCGAGGTGATTGATTCCCTGGCGTCGGTGGTGCGAGAACTCGTCGAAAATAGTATTGATGCAGAGGCGACTCGGATCGTTATCGATTTGTGGCCGGAACACTGGCGCGTGCGAGTAGCAGACAACGGCTGCGGGATGAGTCTGGAAGACTTAGAAAAGGCGGCGATGGCGCATAGTACCAGCAAGATTTTTCACCGGGAAGACCTTTGGAAAATTACTAGTTTGGGATTTCGCGGGGAAGCGTTGCACAGTTTGGCGCAATTGGCAGATTTAGAGATTCATAGTCGGGCAAAGACTGCCGACGAGGGCAATCGCGTGGTTTACAATGCCCTTGGGGACGTAGTAGAAACGGAAACGGTGGCGATCGCGCCCGGTACAGTGGTCGCAGTGTCTAACCTTTTTGGTCATTGGATCTCGCGCCGTCAAGGACTGCCATCGCCAGGACAACAGTTAAAAGCGATTCAAAATCAAATCTATCAAATTGCCCTGTGCCATCCCCAAATTAACTGGCAGGTTAATTTAGATAATCGCGCTTGGTTTGCTCTGAGTCCAGGGCGCACTCCCCAACAAATTCTGCCCCAAATTATTCGGAATCTGCGTTTTGGCGATCTGCATTACTCAACTTTAGCCGTTGAACTCGAAAGCGAAGATTTGCAGCCTTGCACTCATCAGATCGGTCTTACCTTGGGTTTACCCGATCGCTGCCATCGGGGTAAAGCGGACTGGGTAAAAGTCGCAGTCAATGGGCGGTTAGTGCAAATTCCAGACCTCGAACGGGCGATTTTAAGCGCCTTTGCCAAAACCTTACCGCGCGATCGCTTCCCGGTGTGTTTTCTGCATCTGCAAGCCAGTCCCCAGATCGTAGACTGGAACCGCCACCCCGCCAAAGCAGAAATTTATCTGCATCAGGGGGAATGGTGGCAGGAACAGGTGAAAAATGCGATCGCCCAAGCTTTGCGCCTCAACCCGGAAAACCTCAGCCTCGCTATGCACCAAGAACGGGTGACAGCGCTTCTCAAAGTCGCAGAAGCTAAAAATACTTATCGCGTAATTCCTTGTGAGACCAGCCAGCCAATTGTACAATCGACTGTCATCGACCTCAGCGCGATCGCCCAAGTTCGCAATACCTACATTCTTGCCGAACATCCGGGGGGGATGTGGTTAGTAGAACAACATATTGCCCACGAACGCATTTTATACGAGCAATTGTGCGATCGCTGGCAACTCGTCCCCCTAGAAACCCCTATAATCCTCCGCCAACTCAAACCCGCCCAACTCGAACAACTCCAACGCCTGCAAATTGAGTGCGAACCCTTCGGCGAACAATTATGGGCGATTCGCAGCGCCCCCGAACTCCTCCACCAGCGCCCAGACTGCGCCGATGCGATCGTTGAACTCAGTTTAGGGGGAGACTTACAAGCCGCCCAAGTTGCCACCGCCTGTAGAAGCGCCATCCGCAACGGCACGCCTTTAACCCTACCCCAAATGCAAAGCCTTCTCGACGAATGGCAACGCACTCGCAACCCCCGAACCTGTCCCCACGGCCGCCCCATTTATCTATCCTTAGAAGAAACTTCCCTAGCCCGCTTTTTCCGCCGCCATTGGGTGATTGGCAAAAGTCACGGGATTTAGAGGATGGGGGGGGAAGAAGGGAATTGGGAGTTGGGAGTTGGGGGTTGGGGAAGAAGGGAGTTGGGAGTTGGGAGTTGGGAGTTAGGGGTTGGGGAA
>NZ_MJGC01000057.1 GCF_001746915.1 Desertifilum tharense IPPAS B-1220 | reverse complement strand
TATTTTTCTTTATTTTCTTAATCTTATTGCCACAATACTTTAATCAAAGCATGAAGGTAAAATTACGGTTGACAGTCAACATAAGATTGTGACAAAGTAATTTACGTGTCGAGTAAATGTGCGTTGAGTTCGAGTTACTATCAACGCCCATTTGATAAAAGCGCTCGATATTTTTTTGAAAGATTTATCTCCGGAGAAAAAATAATGTCTGACTCTGAAAGTTCTAAATTGATGAAGTCTCTTTTGGGTAAGCTTTACCAAATCCTAACCGCAGGAGATGGACCGGCTGAAGCTTCCTCTGACAATTTCATTTCTTGGTGTGTTCCAGGTATTCCCTTCAAATCTGAAGAGTTACTCTTTGCTAGTAAAGCAACTGGAGCCAGTGGCGATGAAGAAAGAGATTTGCTGTTACAGGCTTCTAACTTTTCTCGGTTTGTCAATTTTGTTCCGGATGTATCAGGTGTTTACGACACAAAGAAACAAGAAACTACTTACAACCAGTCAGGAAACTTGTTGTGGAATACTTACAGCAATGTTTTGCAATATAGTGAAATCTCGAATGCTGGAGAATTGACAGACAGCCAGAAACAGCAGCTTGAACGCTGGAACGGCTTGCTGGTAGAAACCTATGAAGAAGAAGATATTATCACCGGAGCAAAGAAACAAAAAACTCGCCCAGGTAGTTTAGTACGAGCTTATAAAGATAAACAGCAGGCTTATATACAAGCTTGCCTAACGTACAACAGTAAGCGCCTAGCAGCAATGGCTTCGGAAACTCCAGAAGATGTAAGAGATTGGCGCTACAATGCTAGTCTCTATCGTATGTCAGTTCAAAATGCGATGGACGCATGGGTATCTGAAGGGTACAAGAATGAATATGAACAGATTACCTCAGCAATCGATCAGATTACGCGACGGAGTTTGGTGCTCTGGAAGCGGAAGCTAGACGATAACTTGGATAAGAGCAAGCAGACAGATATTAACGGACAAAACTTTTACTTAACCACATTCTGGCCCGCTCGATTCGCATCGGCAACGGAGGGATGGACGAAGTTTGATTTTAAGCAGGAAAGCGTACGTGCTTACTCTAATTATGAGACCAATGGTTGGAGTGTTGATGTTTCGGCAACATATGGTCTCTTCAGTGGAAGCCTCTCGAACAAAGGAGAAATTTCAACCACTAACGATAAGCTGGACGTTTCCAATTTTAGTATGAGTTTTGAAATCATACAGGTGCCAATTTTGCGTCCGTGGTTTTCGCCAGAGTTTTTAACAAACGCAGCTTGGCGATTTAAATCAGGTTTGGGAATGTCTGAGCTTTCTAGTGGAGGAAGACCCCCTAAAGGTAGCCTCCCAGCCTATCCGACTACAGCGATTTTTATTCGCAATCTCAAGGCAGATTTTGGAGAATTACACAACGAAGCCAGCACTTACAAACGGGATATTAGCACCGGTGTCAGCGTTGGATATGGGCCGTTCCGCCTCAGCGGCAGCTATCGCAACGCCTATGGTGAATCCAAGTTTAACAGTGAAGTCAATCAGGAGGGACTGAGTGCTAACGGGTTGCAATTAATTGCCTTCAAGTGCGCCGTTTTACCAAAGTCTCCTAATCCTAGTTCAGACATAAAGTCCTGGATTTAACCGGAAGGAAAGTTTGAGGGGATATTGGCTTACATCAACCCCTCATTCTTAAGTTAAATTGGGGTCAGTATTCTGATAACAACTGCCTTGTTGATATTTAGAAATTGCTGTCCCCAATTATGCAGCATTAAATGGAGTTGACTCAATTAGAAAATAGTGATGACTAACAACTCAGTAGTAACAGAATTGATGTCCCGGATTGAGAGCATCTTTAGTGAGCCAAACTCTCCGTCCGGTACGAGAAAAAGCACTTTCCTGACGTTTTGTCTCCCCGGAGTGCCGATTTCACCTGATGATTTAGGTTTCAATCAGAAAGCGAATCGATTAAACTTAACTGCTGAACAGGCTAGGAAGGCAGCAGCCAAGTTTGCTTGTTTGGTTAATCGCATTCCTCAAGTTGGCCACTGCTGGCCGTCAGATCAACGCTTATTGTGGGATGAATATCAGACCATCCTGAAAGATGGGGTAGTTGCATCTATTGAAACGAACCCAGAAGACAAAAAAACATATGACAGGATTACAAATGCCCTATACCCAAAACAAGAGATCGCAGATTTACTAGGAAAACGCACCGCTATTGTTGATTCTGAGAGGTTAGCAGAATATAAAGCCTATCAAACAAAGTACCAACAAGCTGACACTCGCTACCAATCCTTGAAACGGGCAGCTCAATCTTCAGAGGAGCCAACGGCAGTCCAGCAATGGAGGCTACACGGAGATCTTTACAGAACTGAAGTTAATAATGCACTCAACGATTGGATTACATACGGGAATAAAAATGAAATTGAAACGGCACTAGCAATGCTGGATCAAATTGAAAAGCGCAACCCAAAACTAGCTTGGTTGCAGTGGCAAGAAAAATTAGAGCTGTCTAAATTAGTTACTGAGGATAATCAGAGCTTTTATCTGACGCTGTTCTCCCCAGCACTGTTTTACGAGTCTGCTGATGACACCCGATGGCAGAGGTTAACCTGGAAACCTGCTGAGAATGCTTCGAGAGTGGGTAGCAAGGAAACGCAACTGTCAATTTCAAATCTGACCGTGGAACTGATTGCTGTGCAGATTCTACGCCCTTGGATGAATTCAAGCCTTTTTGAACGTCAATTTTGGCAATGGCCTGACCAAAGGGATGCACTCTCCGATGGTTCTGATGTTCCCCAAGGAACTTTACCTGCCTATGCAACAACGATGGTCGTCGCTCGCAATCTGACAATTGAATTAGAGTCTAATTCGGAACAAAATGCAGCGTTGGTGGAGGACATTAAATTAGGCAATAAATCAGATAAATCGATCTCTTGGGGGCCATTTTCCCTGACCAATGCTACGGTATCTGGTTCCAATTTAATTCAATGTTATGGGATGCAGATCGTTGCTATGGGATGCCAAAAGGTACCTAAGTCGCCAAATCCTGACCTAACACTGCAATGGCCGGAAATTTCACCACAAGACCCAGACAAGCCCCCGAAAGATCCAGATCAACCTCCAAAAGATCCAGATCAACCCCCAAAAGAAATTTCAGTAAAATGGTTGGGCGGTGAATATCAGTTCAATCCCAAAACCAAAATCAGTCAAGTTAAAGTGCTTGTTCAGCCGGCTCAAGAACTCCTACCGGGAAGTACCAACATTGACATCAGAGTTGGAAATGTTGAATTCAAAATTCATAGTCCAATTGAATTGAGGATTAATCATGGAGAGTGGTGGGTTCTGGAAAATACTCAGCCCGATCGCCCCAATGCCGGAGATAGCTCTACATATGGTCCTTTTGATGTCGATCGTTTAACTGTTGAAGATCTATCTAATATCTCTATCGAACTCCAGCCAGAAACGATTGTTCCTCTATGGACTGCACAGGTTAAATCTTTGCGTCTTGAAGTAAATGTGGAAGGTCATGGATGGATTGCTTACAAACAATGGCAACCGGGGTGGTTAGAAACAACCCAGGACATCAACTATTGCCAGCTTCAATAACAAATCTCCCCTCAAGTCAGTCCGAGTTGATCCGATCTGAAAAGTTTACTACCAGAGAAATTCTATGACGAATAAAGCTATCAGCGCACTAATGGCAAAAGTTAAAGAGATATTTACCACGGTTGCCTCAGAAGTAGATACCGAGGGATCGACATTTCTAGCTTTTACCATTCCTGGTATTCCTATGTCACCTCGGGATTTAGATTTTAGCCTGAGTAGTAATGAAGCGGGTTTGACCCCCCAGCAAGCCCTCAATGCAGAGTTTAATTTTGCTTACCAAGTCAACAGCATTCCTGAGTTCAGCCCTCGTTGGAATTCAGATGGCAGGTTGTTGTGGAGCGAGTACAAGACTATTCTAAGCCAAGCTCTTGTTGCGTCTAATCAAGCGACTCCTGCGGAAATTGAGCAACTCCAACAAGCCAAGAATCTTATCAAGCAATATTCAGACGCTTACCGAGTTTATCAGCAAGCCTACGTGCAAGCTCAAATTAAGTACAACACGATAAAGCTCACTCACGCATCTGGAAGTTGGAATGAGTCGAGCGAAAAAGCGCAGGTTGACGCTGCTAAAAACGATTGGGTGAATAAAGGATATAAGAACGAGGTCGATCGAGCTTATGTCACTATCGATCAGCTTACAGGCCGTAGCCCTTTCCTATCATGGGGAGAATGGAAAGACCAGTTTGAACAGTCTAAACAAACAGATTTGAAGACCAACCAGGAGTTCTATCAAACCTACTTTTATCCAGAGAATTTTTACAAGCCTGATGCAAAGAACCAATGGCTGCGACTAGTGTTAAATTCTGAATACATCGAGAAATTTAATTCGAGCGACACAGGGACTTCCGGTGACGATTTGCCTATATCCCGTCTAGAAGTGGATTTGATGCGAGTACAAATTGTGCGTCCCTGGTTAAACCCAAGCCTGTTCAGTAGCGAGTTTTGGCAGTGGACAGATCGGCGATCGCTACTGTCTGATGGTAATCCTCAGCCAAAAGGAAGTCTAGTTGCGTATGCCACTTCAATTGTATTTACTCGTCAGCTAAAAATTGAGTGGCAGTCAAGTTTAGGAGAGAATTCAGAAGTTGTCCAACAAATTAAGCAGGGTAAATCTACTTCTTTGGGACCATTATCGCTGGAAAATGCGACTCTATCTGGTTCTAACTCAATCCAGTCTCAGGGGATGCAAATATTAGCTTTTATTTGTGAGAAGTTGCCCAAAGCTCCCAACCCAGATTCTTCCTTGGCATGGACTGGACCTATAGTAGTCAACTGGCAGGATGGGAACCACACTTTAGATCGCACAGCTAAAATCAGTCAAGTTAAAGTCACAATCCGCACAGGTGGAGAAACTCTGCCTTCTAGCAGTGATGGTGCTGGCACAGATTCTTATGTGTCGTTCAGAGTCGCTCACGAAGATTGGTGGGCGTTAGATAATCCGGGAAACGATTTTGAAGCTAATACAACAGAAACATACGGTCCTTTTAATACGAGCAATTTCAATTTAAAAGTCGATCGTCTATTTCAGGTTCCAGTCGAGCTTAAACTAGAAAAATATTGGGCTGATGCTTGGCCAGCTTGGTATGTAGAGTGGGTACAGCTTGAAGTGAAGGTTGAGGGCTATGACAGGTGGTTCGCTTATAAGAAATGGGAAAATGTAGGATGGTTAAATCCTAGCAATGGGACTAACTATCGCAAGCTTCAATGATATCACCTAGTGCTGTTGCACAAAGACAGACAAGGCGAGTTCTGGGAAAATGGCTATCCACCGGGCGCAAAACCTTCTCCTCATCCCCCGCCTCAAAAATATCCCTATTCCCCTGAATTAAGCGACATATCGAACCCGAAAGCGCGGCTAGGCTTCCCCTTCGGGTTCGGTATGGACGCGCAACGCAATCTGATTCGACATCGTACCGGACGGAACGTCAATCATAGGTGTATGGGGCAGAGTTTAAGCGGGTTGGATGCGATCGCTTCCCACCCATTCATCCCAGGTTTCATCATAGCCGTCGTAACCGACGAAATGCAGACCGTACCAGCCGCGCTTCACCGTGGCGGGGTACCACTCCTCCTCAAACTCCACCTGCACCGCTTTACCCTTGCTAAAGGTTTCCGGTTCATAAGGGCGAATGCGATCGCTGTCTACCCATTCCTCAGAACGATCGACAATATAAAATACCCTGGCTTGGTTTCCCTTTTGTTCTAGAATCTTCGCTTTATACCAAGTCCCGTCATACTCCACTTCAACCCGCTTTTCTCCCCCAGGCGTTCCCCGCTTCGTGACTTTCGCCAACTGCATTTGCGGATCGAAATCATTGAGGGTGAGAAACATTGATTTCTGTTCCTCAATAAACGCCATCTCTAATTCTGCATAGCGAGCAAAATCGTATAGCGTAATCCAACCATCGCCATCTAAATCTACCACCGGATCGCCCTGTAACCCCTTCATCAACGCTTCAGTAAACGTCCATTCTCCAGTAGAAGAATTGTGGGAATATGCCGAAGTCACGCAAGCGTAGGCAAAGGATAAATCGCGTTCCTTCAAAGCATCAATCAACCCGCCGGAGTAGCAGCAATCTGCCATCAGCAGTACGTGAGAACCCGAAAAGTTCTCTTCTATATCATCAATAATGGACGAAACAGACCAATACCCCTCGTAATCCTCTGCCGCATCATAATTAGCAAAATAATATTCATTTGTTTCCGAATCCCAATCGCCATGTCCGGCAAAATATAAAATTAGCAATTCCTCTTCGTCAGAGTCTTCTAAAAACTCCACTAAACTTTCCTGAATTGCCTCTAATGTTGCCTCTGAATCTTGTAAATAAACAATTTGAGATTCCGGAACGCCTTGGGACTTAAAAAACTGAACTAATTTCGCATCAAAACGCCCTGGAACCGCATCGGGAAAAGGGGCCCAAATTTCTGGATCTTCCCATTCCAATAATCCCACGACAAAGACCCGCGTTGTTTCTGGAGACCATTCGGCTAGATGGATAGACATGAGTGTGGCATCTGCGAGTATACAGAAGAATAGTCTAGCCGGGAAAATCTGGAAATTGTGCGTTGGCGCAGCCTCTGTGAAAGAGAATCGCGATCGCGCCCCTGAGAAGATACAGAAAAGTATTTTTCTGTCAAGGTAGAGTATACTGACAAAAACATAAGAATTGATTGGTGCAAAAACAATTCGCATTAGCAAATTCAATCCATCTAGAACAAGTCGCCTAGAGGACAGCCTAATTTGCCCAATGTCTGATTAGCCAGTCTCCATCGTGTCCTTAAAGTTCAGCAACCCATTCCCTTCTCTGCACCGATCGGCAACATCTGCTAGAGACCGAGAAATGACCGCATATAAACGACAGAAGGACATTGCATGAAAGCTTTACTTCTTTACCCTCAGTTTCCCCAATCTTTTTGGTCTTACGATCGCTTCATGGAAATCGCCGGTTTAAAAGCGGCAATTCCCCCCCTAGGCATTATCACCGTTGCCGCCCTTTTACCTCAAGATTGGGAAATCCGCTTTTGCGATCGCAACGTCAACCCAGAAACCGAAACCGACTGGGAATGGTGCGATCTCGTCATCCTCTCAGCCATGCTGGTTCAAAAAGCCGATTTTCACGCCCTGATCCGCAAAGCCGCAAATCTGGGCAAACCCGTTGCAGTTGGCGGCCCCTATCCCACCTCCGTTCCCCAAGCCGCCCTAGACTCTGGCGCTAACTACCTGATCCTCGACGAAGGAGAAAACACCGTTCCTCAATTCCTAGAGGCGATCGCCCAAGGACAAACCCACGGTATCTTTCGCAGTCCCGAAAAACCCGACGTAACCCAAAGTCCCGTCCCCCGCTTCGATCTCCTGCAACGAGACGCCTATCTGATGATGGCGATTCAATTCTCTCGCGGCTGTCCCTTTAATTGCGAATTTTGCGATATCATTGCCCTCTACGGTCGCAAACCGCGCACCAAAGAACCCAGCCAAACCCTAACCGAACTGCAAGCCCTCTACGATCTAGGTTGGCGCGGCTCATTATTCATCGTTGATGATAACTTTATTGGCAACCAGCGCAACGTTAAACGCTTATTGCGAGAACTCATTCCCTGGATGGAAGAACGGCGCTACCCCTTCACCTTCATTACAGAAGCCTCCGTCAACCTGGCAGAAGATCGAGAATTGCTCGATTTGATGGCACAAGCTGGATTTTATGCCGTTTTCCTCGGTATTGAAACCCCCGACCAAGATAGCCTGCAAGTGACGCGCAAACTGCAAAACACCCGCAACCCTCTAGTAGAAGCCTGTCGCAAAATCAATCAAGCCGGACTTTTAATCTATGCAGGCTTTATCCTCGGCTTCGACGGAGAACGATCGGGTGCAGGCGATCGCATTCAAGCCTTCGTCGAACAAACCAGCATTCCCCAACCCATGCTTGGTATCCTCCAAGCCCTCCCCAATACCGCCCTGTGGAACCGCCTGCAAGCAGAACAACGCCTCCTAGACCATCAGGGCGCAGCCGTCGGCGATCAAAACACCCTCATGAACTTTGTCCCCACCCGCCCGATCTCAGACGTTGCCCAAGAGTATCTTAAAGCGCTGTGGACTTTATACGAGCCTGCGAACTATCTCAGCCGCTGCTATCAACAATGTCTCCAGATCGTTCCCTATTCTAAACAAAAGCAAACCATGCAATTTTCGCCCAAACAGGGCCTGCGGCTGGTGGCTCAACTCATTTGGCATCAAGGCTTGCGCCGTGCTGAAACCCGCAAGCAATTTTGGCAACAGTTGGGGGCTATTCTGTATCAAAAACCCCAAGTCCTGAATATGTATTTAGGACTTTGTGCCGCAGGCGAACATTTTTGGGAATATCGCGTTTTAGCGCGCGATCGCATCACTCAACAACTGGGTTACGATCCGCTCTATACCTCTCCATCCCTAGAAGCCTCGCCAGTGCTAGTCCATTAAGGGCGCAGAAATAACTGCGTAATGTAATAAGTATTTCCCTCCCGCCAAACACCAATACCCGTTTCTGTGAAAACCGGGCGTAAAATATTTTCTCGATGCCCTTGGCTTTTCATCCAGCCATCGACTGCGAGGGGAACGGGTTCAGGTGCGTTGGTACTTTTAAATAAATTTTCACCCACCACCCGGTAAGAAACTCCGCCCGCCTGTACGCGCTGGGTTAAAGTGCTGCCATCTGAACCCGTATGGCTAAAAAAGTTATCCCGCGCCATCAGTTGGCTATACTGGCGGGCAACTTCTGCCAACTGTTCGTTATGCTCCAAGGCATTCAAGCCATTTTGCTGGCGAATTTGATTGATTTCTTGGCGCACTGCGGCTTCCATCGCGCCATTTTCTGGCGGTTGGACTGATGCATCCGGCGGGGGTGAGGTTTGAGTTGGGGTTTCAGCAGGCGGCGTCGCGAGGGGAGACAACGCTTCCCAAAGCGGCTGACATCCAACAACGCCAAGGGTGAGTAAGGATAAAAGCGCACTCTGAGAAAAGCGGGAGAAATTTTTGGCCATTGAATGAAAATAACGATTGTGAGGTTAAAGCGATTTGAGCGAGAATCCTGATTGACTGACACTCGCTGCTGAAAGTCCTATGCCGCGAGCGTAACCCAACACAACCCTAGCTGCTGTTAGGTTTCGTACCTCAATTTGTCAGTCAACCTGGCGAGAATCACTTGCTGTTTTAAATTGTCCTGAGCGAATGTGGCAAAAAAGTGACAAGGAGATGACAGGAGTGCAACCTTAAGAGTCTCCTCGCATTTCATCAATGTCTAGCAAGTTGATAATGACACCAGCGACTGGAATGGCGAGGAACAGCCCCAAAAGTCCAGCAATTCTGACGCCGACTAAGAGGGCAAAAAACATGACGACGGGGTTGAGGTTAATGGAGTCTTTCATAATTCGAGGCATGAGGAGGTTTTCTTCAAGTTGCTGAAGCAAAACGCAACCGATTAAGACTTTAATACTTAACCAAACGCCTTGGGGAAGTAAAATGATAGAAACGAGACTAATTCCTAATGTTGCGCCAATCCCAGGAATGAGGTCAAAAATTCCGGCGATCGCAGCCAGAAATAAAGCGTAGGGTGCCTGCAATAAGATAAAGACCAAAAGCGCGGAAAGTCCAAAGAAAATGGACAAAATCAACCGCCCGCTAAAAAAACCTAAGAAGTTTTTCCGAATCGATTCAGAAATTTTCTCTTGTTTATCTTCCGGAAAGGATTTAAGAATAAACTTCCAAATACTACCACCATCCAGCAACATAAAGAACGCAATCACCACAATCAAAATGAGGTCAATTAAGCGAGTAAGCCAATTTTGTAACGTCAGCAATCCCGCTCCAATACCCGTAAAAATCTGATTGCGAACCTGTTCTTCTAAAATTGCAAAATCAACTTGAACGTTCACCCGTTCCAAAAAGTTTTCTAATCTTTCAATTAAGGGTAAAACTGAATTAATTAAAATCGTTGATTGGTTTAATAACTGTTCGCCTTGAGAAAGAATTGCCAAGCCAATCGTCAGCGACAACCCGCCCAAAAGCACTAAACTGAGCAAAAATACAATACAAACTGCAACCCCATGAGGCAAAAATCGCCTAAGCCAACGCACGGGATAATTTAATAAAAAGGCAAAAATGGCAGCAAGCGTAAACACAATAATAACTTGCTCAAAATAAGCCAATAACTGAGTAATTGCCCAACCCAGCGTAAACAACAACAAATAGCGAATTAATTGAGAGTTATTTAGCCGATCGAGTAAATTGGAATTCGATTTTTCACGCATCGATCGCTCAGATAATTAAAGTTAGGAAAAGATAAAAAATTAACCTGACTAACTAGTTTTTGACTTAGCAGGCTGCTACGCAGAAGTCAGCGTAACAGCACTTTGCTATAGACCAGATAGCTAAACTAGCTTACATCAATTTTCTCTAAGAGACGGTATATCTCTAGAAGGAAAGCTAAAATTCCTTTGTTTGTTCCCTAAAGCGCGATCGCTATTTTGCTAACTCGGATTTCGCTGATAGCGCAGTCCAGGCAACCCAGTCACCAAGTCTATTAATTCTAGCTGCGATAAAGCACTCAAAACTGCACCCGTATCAATTTGAAGTTGCTCAACAATTTGATCTAGCCCCATCGGTTCTAGAGTTAAAGCCTGAAACACCTTCGCTAACTCTGGGCTTAAATCTGGGGTAGCTTGGGGCGGGGATTCTGGCGTTTCAAACAAACTCAGTTGTTCTGGTACATCCAACTGAGGCATTGCCCCCAAAACCTCCATCAAGTATCCCTCATTTTGGATTGCTTGCGCGCCCTTACTCAGGAGTCCCAAACAGCCAGCCGATTGCGGATCGTCCAAGCGGCCGGGTAGAACATAAACATCCCGACCAAAATCATTAGCCATGTGGGCTGTAATTAACGCCCCCGACTGGGTAGGCGCTTCCATCACTAAAATTGCCCGACTCCAACCCGCAATAATCCGATTGCGTTGAGGAAAATTGATCCGGTTGGGTTGAGTTCCCGCCGGATACTCGCTCACCACTAGACCCTGTTGAAGAATATCATCGTACAGCGACCGATTGCGCGGGGGATAGACTAAATCGACCCCCGTCCCCAAGGCAGCAATAGTGCGTCCTCCCGCTTCCAAGCAACCGCGATGCGCCTCTGTATCAATGCCTTGGGCCATTCCGGAAACGACGGTAAAGCCGCGTTGGGCTAACAGGCGACTGAGGCGGCGAGTCCAGCGTTTGCCATATTCGGTGGGTTCGCGAGTTCCCACAATCCCCACCGTGGGTTTGGAACCTTGATTTTCCGCTGAATGGACGGTGCCGCGATAGTATAAAACGGGTGGAGGATTGGGAATTTCTAGAAGCAAGCGCGGATATTCAGGATCGGCGGGCGTCCAGAAGTGGGGATTGGTTTTGAGGTGTTCGGTAAAAAACGCTTCGGGGTGAATCTGCTGGCGCTTGGCGGCGAGGGCTTCTACGCTGGTTCGTCCTAGACCTTCCACTTGCACCAGATCCTTCGCGGGGGCGTTCCAAGCGATCGCTAAACTGCCAAACTGTTGTTGCAAGCGTTTGATTAAAACTGGGCCTATCCCCGGAACTTGCGACCAAGCTAACCAATAAATTCTCTCTGCTGCCATAGGAATCTAGAAAGTACGCCACTGTTTTTAGGATTCCCTAGAAACCTCCTGATTCCCCAGCAGCAACCGCCGGTGAGTCGCGCTAATTTCCAGCTTTTCGACAATCCGAGGAAATTCTACATAAAAGGTGGAACCGCGTCCCAGTTCGCTGTCAACGGTAATCTGCCCTTGCATCATTTGGACTAACCAATCGGTAATCGCCAAACCTAAGCCCGTTCCCGAATACTTGCGGGTGGTGGTTTGATCGACTTGGCGAAATTCTTCAAAAATATGTGAAAGATCGTCAGGGGCGATGCCAATGCCAGTATCGCAGACTTCAATTCCCAGGCGATCGCACCCGTCGTTATTGATTTCGCAAAGGGTGATTCTCACTCCACCCGTTTCTGTAAATTTAATGGCGTTGGAGAGGAGATTAACGAGAACTTGACGCAGGCGATCGCGATCGTTAACGATCCAGGGATTGACCAGTTGAGGATCGAGGGTCAAACTTAAATGCTTTTCGGCGGCTAGGGAATGCAATTCACTCACGGTGGATTCCACCAAATCCATGAGGTCAAAAGACGCCAATTTCAGTTCAATGCGTCCGGCTTCCAGCTTCGACAAATCCAAAATATCGTTAATCATGGTCAGCAGATGTTTGGCATTGCTGAGAATGCGCTGCATCATATCCTCTTGCTGAGGGGCAAGCGAGTGCTGGCGCTGGCGCAGCAGCAGTTGCGAAAACCCAATAATGGCATTCATCGGCGTTCGCAACTCGTGGGACATGGTAGCCAGAAACTGAGATTTTAAGCGGGCCGCCTCTTGAAGTTTATGATTTTGTAACTCAATTTGCTGGCGCTGTCTGTCGAGTTCGCGGTTTTGTTGCGTCAAGAGTTGATTGGTGGTTTCAAGGCGAACTTCCCGTTCTTCAAGATCGCTAATCATTTGAGCATTATTGATCGCGATCGCCGCTTGTTCCCCAAAGGCAATCAACAGCCGCCGATCCTCGCCATCAAAAGCGCGCTGATCTTCCCAACTGCCAATCGCCAGCACGCCTAAACGCCCCTTTTGGGCTGATTCAATCGGTACAGCACAAACTGCCGCAGGCGACACGCCTAACAGCGTTTTTTCCTCTTCAATCCCTTGCAATAGCAATGAATCGCCGCTGAGAAAAACCCGATTGAGTAAATCTTGCTCATCTTCACCCGGATCGCGCAAGCGCAAGCGCTGATAACCGAGTTCGGCCGTTGCAGTTAACTCCAGTTGGTCGCTTTGGGGATTGTACAAAAGAATCAAACCAAATTCAGCATCGGCGATCGCTTCGCAAGTTGCATCCACAATCACCTGTAGCAGTTCCGGCAAATCAGTTAAACGTTGATTGAGCAAATTGGTCAAGCGTTGCAGGGTGCGTAACTGTTGCTGCTGTTCGCACAAAATCTGAATCGCCCGCCGCAAATTTTCCCCCGCCAGTTGCGCTTCATTATACAAACGGGCATTTTCCACCGCTAAAGCCGCCCGCCGCGCCAGGTTTTCCGCTAGGGTGATATCTGCTCTTGTATATCGCCGCAACGAATCCGACATCACCAGCAAAATCGAACCCATCGTCCGCATTCCCACGCGCATCGGCACGCACAAATAAGAACGACAATTGAGCGATCGCAATAACTCCAGATGTTCGGATTCAAACTCCTCATCGCTGACTTCGCAACCCGCACGATCGAAGGGATTTTCCGCCCCGTCCAACCCAAACTCGCGACATTGAGGCAAGTCTGGAACGACCGGATAGCGCCGTTGCAGTTCCCAAACCGCATCCTCGCGATCGGGATCGACATGGGCCACAGCAACGCATTCTAGCGTGTGGCTGGCATCAACGGCCTGAATCGCGCACCAATCGGCAAATTGCGGCACCACAAAACTGGCTAAGTTTTCCAGCGATCGCTGATAATCTAACGTGCTAGACACCCGTTCGGAAGCCTCAGCCAAAAAGCGCAGGGTTTCCTCAACCCGCTTGCGTTCGGTAATATCGCTAATAATCCCCGCCATCCGAAACGGCTGACCGATTAAGGAACGTTGCGCCTTAGCGCGACTGGTACAAACGCGATATTCTCCCGAACTGTGACGCAGGCGCAGCTCTACGTTATATTCGCTATTGTTCTCTAAATGATCGGCGATCGCTGCCTGAATGCGCTCTTGGTCGTCAGGATGCAGCAGTTGAATAAACGCCTCATAAGTTCCCGGAAACTGATCGCGGGATAACCCCGTAATCTCTAAGAGGCGATCGTTCCAATAAATTTGATTTTCCCGTAAATCCCAATCCCAAATCCCATCATTAGACCCCTCTAGCACAAAGCGATAGCGCTGTTCGCTTTCTTTGAGCTTTTGCGTTGCTAAAGCCGCCTGCATCTCTGCGGTATGAATCCGAATCGCATTCCGCAGGATTTGAGCCAGATGATCCGCCGAAATCTTATCTTTAGAGAGGTAATCCGCTGCACCCGCCTTCATCAACTCCACAGCAATTTGTTCGTCCCCCTGACCCGTTAACACCACCAAAGGCACGCGAATTCCGGCTTGATTTACGGCTTGCAGCAGCGTTAGCCCGTCTCCATCCGGCAAACGGTAATCGAGGAAAACGCAGTCAAATTGCGAAGAGCGAAGTTCGTTTAGGGCACTCACACAGTCGGTTGCCTCTGCGAGTTCTATACTCATTCCCCCTTGCTTCAGTGCGCGTCGCACTGCCATGCGATCCACTTGGTCGTCATCGACAACCAAAATTTTAAGAACCTGTTCCATCCCAAGTGTGCTTTTGCGCGGTCATTGCCTAGACAAGTAGCGCTCATCCGGTAAAGCAGCGATTGCTCCCCTGCATGAACGGTGAAACTGAACTAGCAATCCGTTATGGATTTTACTGGTTCTGCTCTCACTATCGCGCGATCGCGGTCAGAAGTGCTAGTAACTTTTTACGGATTCTCTGTCAAGGTTAATGGAGAATTTTCTCTATCCTAAGATTTGAGGAGCGACTGTGCCGCTTGTCGGTTAGCCCAGAAACCAGATTCTGTGTTCCCACCTTTGGTTGGGTAGAGAATATCAGTGGGATAATGTGAAAATCAACCTAAGCTAGATCGGTGAATCGGTGTCTCTAGTGTCCCACCTTTAACCAAGTATTGTTTAGACTTTGTTTTTAATGAACATGCGTAGTGGATGTTGACGATGAGCGAAATTAGTGTTGTTTTAATTGAAGACCACGATCTGACTCGCGTCGGTTTGCGGACGGCTTTGCAGCAGCGTGGCGAAGTCAAGGTCATTGGCGAAGCGGCAAATGGCACAGAGGGATTGAAACTGTTGTCTTCTGTGAAACCGGATATCGCAATTGTAGATATTGGTTTGCCGGATATTGACGGAATTGAACTGACTCGCCGTCTCAAAGAGGTGCAAGCAGAGGGGGGCGAAACCCCGAAGGTGTTGATCTTAACGATGCAGGATAACGATGATACTGTCTTGGCTGCATTTGCCGCTGGGGCAGATTCCTACTGCATGAAGGATGTCAGCCTTGATAAGTTGCTCGAAGCCTTGCAACTCACCCAAGAAGGTCATAGCTGGATCGATCCGGCGATCGCTAGGGTAGTGCTGCAACAGGCCCGCAGCCAACCCACAAACGCGACCGGTACGATGACGAAGGAAGAAGCGGAAAAAGTTACCATCAGCGCCGCCGAACCCGAATACAGCCAAATGCTAGAAGCTTACCCCTTAACCGAGCGCGAATTGGAAGTGCTGGAGTTAATTGTGGCTGGTTGTAGCAATGCGGCGATCGCTGAAAAGCTTTACATTACCGTCGGCACCGTCAAAACCCACGTCCGCAATATTCTCAACAAGCTCTGTGCTGATGACCGCACTCAAGCCGCAGTTCGAGCCTTGCGTTCGGGTTTAGTCGGCTAGTACCGAACCGTACCTGAGAAATGCAAAGTTAAAAATAGACCCGCGCGTCATTGATAACTTTGCATTTTTTCGTGAAAAAAGGTCGAAAATTTGCACAGTTGCTAGAAATTCGGATAAAAATCTGACTAGGGCAACAATCGCAAACTAAAATCGGTATGAATTGGCTGTAAATGCAGACTCATGAGATTAACTCAACTGAAGCCAACAAAAGTCAAATTTACCGGGAGTAAAGTACGGCATGAGTCAGGGAGATGGGCGCAAACTCAAATTAATAGTGGTTGACGACGAACGCGACAACCTGGATTTGCTGTACCGGACGTTTCGCCGCGACTTTCAAGTTTTTCGGGCAGACAGCGCCAAGAATGCCCTGCAAATTCTCGATCAAGAAGGAGAAATGGCTGTAATCATTTCCGACCAACGGATGCCGGAAATGAACGGAACTGAATTTTTAGGCAAAACGGTAGAGCGGTTTCCGGATACGATCCGGATTCTTTTAACAGGTTACACCGATGTTGAAGACTTGGTAGAAGCCATTAATGCCGGAAAGGTGTTCAAGTATATTGTCAAGCCTTGGAACCCTACCGACTTGATGGCCGTGGTCAAGCAAGCGGCCGAAACCTACCAAGTTATTAAACAAAGAACCAACGAACTGCGACGAACCCTGCGGCGCGAATCGCTGATGAATGCGGTGATGAGTGCCATTCGCGAGTCTTTGGACTATCGCAGTATGCTCCAAACCATTGTCGAGACCATTGGTCAGACCTTTGATGCGAGTTACTGTTTGCTGCGGCCGATTGAAGGCGATCGCCTCGCACCCGAAAGCTTCTGCTATCAAGCAGCGGACGCTGAAGCCGACCCCAATGCACCGTCTTCAGAAGCCATTGAAGCCAGCTTGCAACAGATTCTCCAAAGTCGCGAAACTCTGATTACCCAAGAAAGCGATGATAATCTGACGTTGCAACTGATGGTACCGCTGACCTATCAGCAGGATTTTCTCGCCATTCTGTATGTCTATCAGTATGGCAACCACTCGCGTTTACCTCCAGAAGATATTCGCCTCCTCGAAGGAGTCGCCGAACAAGCGGCTTTAGCGTTGTCTCAGGCGAAACTCTATCAGCGATCGCAAGAACAAGCCTTACAACTGCGGGCCGAACTTGAAGTGGCGCGCCAAATTCAAACCAACCTCCTGCGCCAAAGCTGGCCGGAAATTGAGGGTTTGAACATTCAAGCCTGCTGCTACCCGGCGCGAGAAGTGGGAGGCGACTTCTTTGAAGTCTACGTTCACCCGCACGGCGATATTTGGCTGGCGGTTGGCGATGTTTCCGGAAAAGGCGTTCCTGCGGCTTTGTTTATGGCAAGTGCGATCTCGGTACTGCGTCGCGAGCTATCCCAAGAAGGCTCGCTCGAACCGAACATCGTCATGCAAAACTTAAATAGTTCCCTGCTTGAAGATTTAGTCAGTAATAACTGCTTTATCACAATGGCTCTGGCTCGTTATACTCCCTCAACTGGGGAGTTAGTGTATGCCAATGCTGGGCATATTTACCCCATTGTTTGGTCTCATCGCCAAGTTCTATCAGAGCTTTCTCAAACCGGAAATGCTTTAACTGTAGAACCCAATTTCTTGAAAACTCGCGGAATTCCCCTCGGAATTTTGCCGACTTGGAAAGGACAAGCTGGACGCCTCACCCTTTCATCTGGCGAGGTCTTTTTGCTAACCAGCGACGGGATTACAGAAGCTAAATCGCCCAGTCATCAAGGGAATGATAGTATGCAGGGAAGCAATTCTATGCTAAACCAGGAAGGGCTGTGGCAACTATTGACTCAACAGCCTCAACCCCTCGATCTGACTGAGTTACTAGACCGCGTTCGAGCTGATAATACCGTTCAGGAAGATGACCAAACTCTACTCTCTCTGGAGGTTCTGTAGTTAATGAGAACTGAGCTTAATGTTCCGAGTGACCTGAAGTTTTTAGCGATTGTCGAGTCTTGGTTACTCGGTTGTTTAGAAGTTGAGTTAGGTGATTCGGTAGACTGGCCTCGACAGTCCAATCGGTTGCGCCTAGCGCTTGTAGAAGCTTACTCGAACGTCGTCCGTCATGCTCATCGCGATCAACCTAATTTACCCGTCTCAATTCGTCTAGAACTGAAAAGCCGAGATATCGCCTTAGAGGTTTGGGATCACGGGAAAGGATACGATTTAGCCACGTATTTACCGCCTAACCCCGAAGAGAAGCAGGAAGGAGGCTACGGTTGGCTGATCATGAATCGCTTGATGGATCGAGTAGAGTACCGCTTGCAGATTGATGGTCGTAACTGTTTGAAGTTGGAAGCCAATCTACCGGACAAAAATGCCTAATCTTCTCAGCTTGATGGATTTGTCCCTACGTATCTGGGTTAGGGGATTCACCCGATCTCCTGCTCGTCTTTTCCTTTAGCTTCTCGGAAGGCTACATCGCTCAATTCTATCGTGAAGGCTCACAAGAGGGTTCGGGAGGGGTTCAACTTGGTTAACCCTCATCCCCACCCTCCTTGCAGGGAGCAGCGTGCAGAAGAGGTAAAGGCATAGACTGCATCTGCTTTCTGCTCTCCCCCCTCAACCTATTGTGTATCCATCAGTCTTCTAATATTGTTCTACCCCCTACCCCGCCGCTATATTAGGGGAACCGGAGTCAAAGACCTCCTGAAAAAGGGGATTTCGCTTCACTTTAAGATTCAGATACTAGGGGGGTGATGGCGCGATCGCTCCCAGATGGGGTTCGGGTAAGCGGCGTTCCGTATAGCTGCCAGATCCGCGAAAAAGCTCCTAAACCCCAAAAATCGATCCTAAAAGCATCACTCTATAGGTAGATTTTTTAAAGAATTTAGATATTTTCTGTAACTATATTCGATCCAAATGTAACCCCCTATCGGGTTCTGTGCGCGCTGCTTTGGGGGACTTGTGGCACTGACGGCGCGCCCGCAGCCAGCAGTAGAGTATCCGGGTAATTGCGTATAACAAGCCTCTCGGCGAGCAAACGCTACCGCAAATGGCATTCATCCCACAACCCTAGATTGCTTCGCTTAAAGCAATAGACGGTTATAGCCAGCAGCCATCTTGCTTAGAAGCAGGTTAAAAGTGATAGCTGAATCCAGAAAAAACTACGAGTACCGATCTTGCGAACTCTGTTGATTCAATTGCCAAAAAGACTCTGGAAATTGCTGAATAAGATACAAAAATGTAATCATTTAGGGTTTAATTTGTAGGATTTGCCCTAAAAGGTCAATGTTGACAGGCTTGAAAGAAAATGGTGGATTTAAATAGGCGGCTTGTGGCTGACTAAGAGATTTTATCCCCTAGTCAGCCTTTTTATTACCGCTCTAACAAGGGGTTCATACTCAGCAATTTGTCCGCCTAGAAAAATTCATCGCCAAATCGATCGATGCACTCTTTTGCCTTACATTCCGCGAGCTTAGAAGTCTTCGCAAAGCCAACCACAATCGCAGGCGAACCATCCGAGGGCAGAAAATCCACTTGGTAGCCAGCAAAATAGCGATCGCCCGTCCAAGGATGAATCATATACTTTTCGGAAATTGCATAGCTAATGCCAGCATGAGATTTGATATCCGCGTGCATAAAGCTTCACCTGTAACTTGTCTTTAAAAAAACTTTAGAGTTAACCCCATTATTGTTAAGTTTTTATCAATCGAGTTCCCCCCAAGGGTGAACGTTTTCCTGACAAAATTGCCAAGATAAACCCCCCTTACGAACGATTAAAAGCGATCGAAGAAAAATCAAGATTGAGATTTTACTGAGGTTGGGGGGCAAATTGCCCGCCCAAACCTATCACCCAAATTAAGCCTCGTCTAGGGCTGCAATACCAGGAAGTTCCTTACCTTCAAGTAACTCCAAGCTAGCGCCGCCGCCCGTAGAAATATGGCTCATTTGCTCGGCTACGCCCACTTTTTCCACCGCCGCAACCGAGTCACCGCCCCCGATAATGGTAGTGGTGCCTTGCTTCGTCAAGTCAGCGAGGCTGCGCGCGATCGCTTCAGTCCCCACAGCAAACTTATCAAACTCAAACACCCCCATCGGACCATTCCAGATGACGCTCTTGCAGTCCGATAGCTCCTGTTGGAACATCTTCACAGAATCCGGGCCAATATCCAACCCCATCCAGCCATCCGGGATGTTTTCAACGCTCACCGTCTGCGAGTTAGCGTCAGCCGCGAAATTATCCGCAACCACCACATCCGTCGGTAACAACAGCGCCACGCCCTTTTCCTTCGCCTTCGCTTCCAAAGACTTCGCCAACTCCAGCTTGTCTTCTTCCACCAAAGACTTACCGACATTCAAGCCACGAGCCTTGTAGAACGTGAAAATCATGCCACCGCCCAGCAGCAACTTGTCGCACTTGTCTAAAAGCGTTTCAATCACGCCAATCTTAGACGACACCTTAGAACCGCCAATAATCGCCGCTAGAGGGCGCTGAGGGTTCTCAATTGCTGCTTGTAGGTACTTGAGTTCCTTTTCAATCAAAAAGCCTGCTACAGACGGACTCAGGTGGTGCGTAACGCCTTCTGTAGACGCATGGGCGCGGTGAGCCGTACCAAAAGCATCATTCACGTACAGATCCGCAACCGACGCTAACTGCTTGGCAAATTCCGGATCGTTCGCTTCCTCTTGGGCGTAGAAACGCACGTTTTCCAACAGCATCACATCGCCATCTTTGAGTTCAGCAACTTTAGCCGCAACTTCATCGCCAATGCAGTCATCGGTTTTAACCACAGGTTTGCCCAACAACTCAGAAAGGCGCGCCGCCACAGGCGTCAAGCGCATTCCTTCATTCACTTTTCCCTTCGGACGCCCAAAGTGAGAGCAAAGAATCACCTTAGCTCCCTTACTTGTTAAGTCTTGAATCGTTGGTAAGGCGGCCCGGATACGGGTATCATCAGTGATGCTGCCATTGTCTAGCGGCACGTTGAAGTCTACCCGCATCAACACCTTCTTGCCGGATAAATCGGAAGACGATAAATTTGCTACAGTTTTCTTGGACACAGGATAAACCTCCTAGATAATCTGTTGTTAGGCGCTAAGTTGAGCCTAGTATGCAGTAACCTGTAACTTCTGCGTCGTCCACATTTTATCGGAGTCGGTGTACCGGAGGTATTACCTAAATGTTTAAGACGGTGCTATTTCCTATCGATCAAAGCCGCGAAGCCCGCGAAGCGGCGGATGTTGTTGCTGATATTGTGAAGAAATATAGTAGTCGATTAATTCTGCTTTCGGTTCTCGAAGAACCTGAAGGAGAAGGCGAAACCCTTCAGAGCGATCGCATGGCCTCGCCAGAGCTTGTAGAAACCTTGCTGAAAAATGCCCAAACCCTTTTTTCTGAGCAAGGCATCTCGGCAGAAATCATCGAACGCCAAGGAAAAGCCGCCTTTGCAATCTGCGATGTTGCCGATGAGATCGACGCAAATCTAATTGTCATGGGCTGTCGAGGCATTGGCCTAACCGAAGAAGGCCTCCAAGATAGCGTCACCAACCGCGTGATCAATCTCTCTCCCTGCCCCGTGTTGATTGTCCCTTGAGGAGTGCTGAGTGCTGAGTGCTGAGTGCTGAGTGCTGAGTGCTGAGTGCTGAGTGGGAAAGAGGGTGGGGGGAGGGAGATGGGGAGGTGGGGGGAAAAGAGTGCTGAGTGCTGAGTGCTGAGTCGGTATCCCCAACTCCTAACTCCCAATCCCCAACTCCCCTCTTCCCTAACTCCTAACTCCCAATCCCCAACCCCCTTCTTCCCCAACTCCTAACTCCCAATCCCCAACTCCCCTCTTCCCTAACTCCTAACTCCCAATCCCCAACTCCCCTCTTCCCCAACTCCCAATTCCCAACTCCCCTCTTTCCCCATGTCAATCCAGTGGTATCCCGGACATATTGCCAAGGCCGAAAAAGCGCTGAAAGAACAACTCAAGCGCGTTGATGTGGTATTGGAGGTTCGGGATGCCCGAATTCCTCTGGCAACAGAACATCCCCAGGTGAAGCAGTGGGTGGGGGAAAAAGGGCGGGTTTTGACGCTTAATCGTTTGGATACGATTCCACCTGCCGTCCAGCAGCGGTGGACAGAGTGGTTTGAGTCGATGGGGGAACCCGTTTATTTTACGAATGCCAAGCTGGGAAAGGGGATTTCTGGGGTGACACAGGCGGCGCAACGGGCGGGGGAGGCGATGAATCAGCGACGGCGCGATCGCGGTATGCTGCCGCGTCCTGTTCGGGCGGTGGTGATTGGTTTCCCCAATGTTGGCAAGTCAGCACTAATTAATCGCCTGTTGGGGCGACGGGTGGTGGAGAGTGCCGCCCGCCCTGGCGTGACGCGTCAGTTGCGTTGGGTGAGAATTTCTGAAGCGATTGAGCTATTGGACGCACCGGGTATTATTCCAGCAAAGCTTGAGAATCAAGAGGACGCCTTAAAGCTGGCGATTTGCGATGATATTGGCGAAGCCTCTTATGATAATCAACGGGTGGCTGTGGGTTTGTTGGAATTGCTGCAACACCTCAGTGCTGAGGTTGATACGTTGGGGGGGTTGCGATCGCGCTACGGAGAGTTAGACCTAACTCAACTGAGTGCTGAATCGTATCTGGCCGCCTTAGCAGAAACTCGCTTTCTTGGAGATGTTGAGCGGACTGCGCGTCAACTGCTTGCTGATTTCCGTAAAGGACTATTGGGTGCCGTTCCCCTGGAATTACCTCCCTCTTGATTAAAGGTTGCAGCTAGGTGTTATTGGACCCAATCTTGAACGGGCATTTGCTTGACATTTGCCAAATTTTGTGCTATCTCGCAAGCTTGCTCGTAAGAAAAACAAGAGCTAATTAAGCGTAATTCTTGATAGTCGTTGCAGCCAGAGCGGATTTCAATCGCATTGCCTGACTGATAGATACTGTAGAAAGTCCTAGGTTGTTCAGAAGGCTGCCTAAGCGTGTTTAAGATGCGGGTTGACTGTGACAATGACACTACACCGTTCTCCTTGAAAGCAATTGACCAAGTTTGACGTTTTGGGCTACAAGGTCAAGAAATTTAGATGCACCTTGTTGAGGAAGCCCTATTTTACAGAGAGATTCAATTGACAACCGAGAAATTCCTGAATTGTAAGACTCATGAATCCGCAACGAACCAAAATTTTGGCTCTCTACCACTAGATTAGCAAGTTGAGAAATCTTGTCATCCCCTGTGAGATTTAACTTCCAGGTTCCTGTTTTTAAGGTCGTCTCTAACTTTGTATAGAGTAAAGTCACGATCTGCCTAGAGAGAGAACAACCCCAAATAGATTCAGCTTGTTCGCGCCTCCGTATTTTTTCCAATACAGGGTTCGAGTCTAGACTCAAGCGAATATTCCTCTTGAGGAATTTACTCAAGAATAGACCAATCCCATAAGATCGCGCGTTTCCCCAAAGCGATCGGCGATAATAGTTAGTTGCACGGCTAGAGACCTGAGCTAGGATCGCGCTTGTTGCCACTGTTTATCTGTGTGTTGTCGCGCTCGGAACTTAAACCATCATCTAAGGGACATCGACTGGCGTTTAAGAACCAAAACTCTCAAAAAATTGGCTCTCGCCGATCTGGTGTGCAACTCTTTAACCGTAGAGGGATTAATATGCCTGGTTTGCGAAGGCTCAAGGAGGTCTGGAAGTAGTGACAGAACTGAAGCTACGTCTACAGGTCGAAGGGAGTCCAGAAAGCACCGTATCGGTTAGCAGCGATCGCTTTACCCTAGGGCGATCGCCAGAATGCGATTTATGCCTACCTTTTTTTGGCGTTTCCCGGCGTCATGCCAGCTTCGTTCGCAACAGCGATGGCATGTGGATGATTGAAGACTTAGGGAGTTTAAACGGAACCCTACTCAATCAAGTTCCCGTCACTGCACCGCAATACATCCATCATGCCGACCTCGTGCAAGTCGGCGTCGTCTATATCGGCGTTGTCTTAATGGAAAGCGAACAACTCCGCCGTTCGGGAGTTGAAGTGATTACCGATGGCACCACGATCTTAAGAAACGTCAAAGACCTTCAGCAGCTTTGGCTGCAAGTCGATGCAGGAACCAGCGGAAACAATCCCCAAAAAGCGATCGCCCGCCTCAAAGACCTGGTAGAAATCAGTAAAGGCCTCAACAGCGCCGAGTCTATCGAAGCCATCTTTTCCAAAGTCCAAGAAGTCGTTTTCCGCGATCTCAAACGTATCGAACGCCTTGCTTTACTGATCGACATGAAAGGAAACGGCCTCCTCGAACTGCTCAACGCCGCAACTCGCAACGCCGAAAACCAAGACTTAGCCGCCGATGGCAGTTGGATCAGTCATAGCATCTGTCAAAAAGTTTTTGCCGAACGCGTCGCCATCCAAACCGCCGACGCTCAAATGGATGCTCGTTTTGAAGGCGAACACAGCATTCTCACCAAAGGCATCCGCAGCGCAATGGCCGTTCCCCTGTGGGACGATCAAAAAGTTGTCGGCGTTCTCTATGCCGATGCTCGTCTTTCTTCCCATCACGGTACCCTAGAAGCCGAAGAAGACCTGAGTTTTTTCTCCGCTTTAGGCAACCTCGTCGCCGCTAGCGTGCAGCGGTGGCTCATGGCTCGCAAACTCCGCAGCGAAGAAATTATCCGCCAGCGCCTCGAACGCTACCATACCCCGGCAGTTGTCCAGCAAATGATGGTGGCTGGAGCCTTAGACGGCGGACGTTTGCCCTTAGCAGAATACGAAATTAGCATTCTATTTGCCGATATTGTCGGTTTTACTGCCCTGTCCGAACGCCTCTTACCCTCCCAAATTGCGGAATTGCTGAACGGCTTTTTTGAGGAGATGCTCCAGGAGGTGTTTGTAGCCAGAGGCACGCTTGATAAGTTTATTGGCGATTGTATTATGGCATTTTTTGGCGCGCCTGAAGTGCAGCCCGACCATGCCGATCGCGCCGTTGCGGCGGCTAGAGCGATGCTGGCTCGTTTAGAACATCTCAATGCTCAAGCGCGTTGGAGCGAACCCATCCAACTGCGAATTGCCATTAATAGCGGTAAAGCGGTTGTGGGAGATATTGGCAGTTCTCAACGGGTAGACTATACCGTTTTGGGGCCGACGATTAATTTGGCCTCCCGGATGGAATCGATTTGTCCGCCGGGAGAATGCGTGATCAGCGAGGAAACCTTTAGCGCCCTTCGGATGAAGCAGGGATTTGAGAAAATGGGAAGCTATCGGTTTAAAGGCATCGATCGACCGATTGAAGTCTATCAAACCAAGCGCCAGCGAAAGGTAGATTAAACTTTAAATCCCATTGTTTGCAGTTCTTGGCGGATGCGTTGCGCTTCTTGAGGATTGGATTTCTGATAGAGGGCGATCGCTTGGCTAAAGGCTTTGAGACTGGCGGGGACATTTCCCCCTTTGAGGAACGCAACGCCCAGATTTTGGTAAGCTTCAGCGTAGTGGGGGTTGAGTTGAATCGCGCTTTGGTAAGCGGCGATCGCTTCGGGAATTTTCCCCAACTGTTTGCAAACCATCCCCAAGTTATAGTAAGCCGCAGCAAACTGCGGATCGATTGCCAAAGCTTGCTGATAGGCTAAAATCGCGCCGCCTAGATTACCTTCTGCTTTGAGTAAGTTTCCCCAGTTTAGATAAGCCCCCAGTTTGAGCGATCGCAAAATCGGTAACTCGCAAGCCGCCTGATAATGCATCTTCGCGGCATTGAAATTTTCTAGGCGCGTTTGGGCAATCCCTAAATGGTAGTGCAACTCAAACAAAACCAACGGATCGCCCTCCTTGGGAATCGCTTGTTCTAGCAGGGCTATCCCTTGAGTGATTTCCCCCAGTTGGACGTAAATTGCCCCTAGCTTACTCGCCGTATAGGTATCCTCTGGAAATTCGCTTAAATAAGCCTCCATTGCCGTTTTCGCCCGCGCCAGCTTATTCTTACCCGCGATCGCCCCCGGTTGATAGCCGTAATGTTCGATCGCCACCGCCGACAAACTCACCACTTGCCAATGATTTTCGCGATCGCGCAAACTCGCCACGCTATCATCCACCATTGCATGATAGGGATGGGTAAACTGAATCTCCGGATGACAGCGAAACAGGCGCGACACCAACGAGTAAGGCGACTGAGTAGCGCCCACCTCTTGGCGGACTAAATTTACCAACAAATGATGTTCGTTTTGCATCGCTTGGCGAATTTGCGGCACAATTTCCGGCTTCAGCACCTCATCGGCATCTAGCACCAAAATCCAATCGCCCGTCGCAAACTTCAACGACTCATTGCGGGCGGCTGCAAAATCATCCTGCCACGGATAAAACCCCACCGTTGCCCCAAATGCCTTCGCAATGGCAACCGTGCGATCGGTTGAACCCGTATCTAGCACCACCATCTCATCCACCACATCCTTAACGCTCATCAGGCAGTTCATTAAGGACGCTTCCTCATTTTTGACAATCGCACACAAACTCAGTCGCATTCCCACCTCTTTTTCTCCGAATTTCTGCTCTTGTCCTCTGGCTCTGGATACACTAAAGTCTGACTAAGATCGAGGGAAAAAAGCCAGTGGTTCAAGCTATCCCGCAGTCGCCCAACAACTGGACGCAACCGGACACCCAACCTGCATTGTATGACCCCGTGTTGCTGCGAGCAGCACGACAAATCTATCAAACCTATCGCACCGTTCATCCCCAGCGTTTGGAAACGCCCTTGGGAGTCGTCATCCATCGCTATCACTATCGCGGACATTTAATCTTTAAAAAATTGCCCGCTTTGCTGCTGGATGAATGTTTTATTCCTTTTACCTTCATTCAGGCCGATTAAATCGCCGCCGTAGGACGAAAGGGGTGATGATGGAGGCGCTAGGCACTTTACCTGCGTTTATTTTGGTGTTTTTGTTGGGATCTGCCATTGGCAGTTTCCTAAATGTGGTGGTGTATCGCATTCCGGAGGGCCTCTCAATTTTCTGGCCCCCCTCCCGCTGTCCAAAATGCGGCTATCGCCTCAAGGCAACGGAAAATATCCCAATTTTGGGTTGGTTGAGGTTGCGCGGGCGCTGTAGCAATTGCCGCCAGCCGATTTCAGTTCGCTATCCGCTGGTTGAAACGGTGACGGGGCTGTTGTTTTTGCTGATTTATTGGCAATTTGGCCTGTCTGTGGTGCAAACGGTTGGCTATTGGGCGTTATTTAGTTGGCTGTTAGCACTTGCGTTGATTGATATTGACACGATGACGCTTCCCAATGCCCTCACGAAGTCGGGTTTGGTATTGGGCATTGTCTTTCAAGGTGTCATGGCAGGCATTCCAGGCATTATCGGTGCGGTGACGGGCGCGGTTTTGGGAATTTGGCTCTTTGATTTAGTGACCCTTGGGGGTTCTCTGGCCTTTGGACAAGCGGCGATGGGGGGAGGCGATGCTAAACTGGCGGCGATGATGGGGGCTTGGCTAGGATGGCAATTGCTGCTGCTGGCTGGCTTTCTGGCGTGTTTGTTGGGCGCTGTGGGGGGAACCGTCGCGATCGCTCTCGGATGGCTTTCCCGGCGTCAGCCGATGCCATTCGGGCCGTTTTTAGCCCTAGGAACGGCGATCGCTGCCTTGTGGGGCGAATGGATCGTTTCTACTTATTTACAATTCTTTTTCTCCTAGGATTCCAGGAAGAGAAAACTTTTTGCTAAACTCTCAAATTGCTCAGACTCCTGATAGGATCAATTTCGTGATATGGATCACAATCAAGACGACGAGCGCTCGTTGGGAAGCTGAACTTTTGCAACAATTGCTAGAAGCACACCAAATTCCCACGCGCATTCTGGACATCGGGCCGTCATCCTATTTAGGGATGGGGTGTCCAGCCGCGCTCCAAGTGCGATCGGCGGACCAATGGACAGCCTTGCTTTTACTCAGTGAGGTCGAGGAGAGCGCTCCGGAGTCCGATCGACCCGAAACGAATGAGTTATAAAATCGCTGAATCATAAGGAAATAGCCGTTTTCATGTCTCTATTTGATTGGTTTGCAAACAGACGGAAATCTGAGCCGATAGGTCAAGAGCGGCAAGAGCGAGAAATTGCAGATGGACTGTGGAGCAAGTGCGAAGCCTGTGGCGTGTTGTCCTACACGAAAGACCTCCAGGCAAACCAGATGGTTTGTGGCGAATGCGACCACCACATGCGGGTGTTTAGTCCCGAACGAATTCAACAATTGATTGATGCCACAACCTGGAAGCCGCTCAACGAGCAAGTGCGACCGGATGACCCGTTAAAATTTAAAGACCGCAAGCAATATAGCGATCGCTTGCGGGAAATGCAGGACAAAACTCAACTGGTGGATGCGGTTCAAACGGGCATCGGCCAACTTGACTCGCTGCCCGTTGCCCTGGGAGTTATGGATTTTCGCTTCATGGGCGGCAGTATGGGATCGGTGGTTGGCGAAAAACTGACCCGTTTAATTGAATACGCTACGCAAAAACGCCTCCCGGTCATTATTGTCTGTGCTTCTGGTGGGGCGCGGATGCAGGAAGGGATGCTGAGTTTAATGCAGATGGCGAAAATTTCTGGCGCGTTAGAACGCCATCGCGCTGCTCGCCTGCTTTATATTCCCATCCTCACCCACCCCACAACGGGCGGCGTGACAGCTAGTTTTGCCATGTTAGGCGATATTATCATTGCCGAACCCAAAGCAACGATTGGGTTTGCCGGACGGCGCGTGATCGAACAAACCCTGCGCGAGAAGTTGCCGGATGATTTCCAGACTTCAGAATATTTGCTCAGTTATGGCTTTGTGGATGCGATCGTACCGCGCACCCAGTTAAAGAAAACCCTAGCCCAACTGATTCGCCTGCACCAGCCTGCTGTTCCCCTGCCCTTGAGTGCAGAGCATTCCTTGAAAACCGATACCCTCAGCCCGACTGTGCTAGCCAAGCCGCGTTAGTTTAAAAGACGCTTTTCGATCCCCGTTGGACGATTGACTTGGGAAAGATACCCCGCAGTGGCATGATATTCATAGGAAAACAACTCAACCTTATTCTGTAGTGCAATCATTATGGGTTTTGCCGATTTGGCGATCGCAGACATTGCCGAAGATTACAACCTTTCTGTGGAAGAACTCTTCCAATTGTGCGATCAACTCGGAATTTCCTATAAATCCTCAAAAACCCGCTTGGCGTTAGAGGATGTCAAAGCGCTGATTCAAAAAATTACAGCGCAGCAAAATTCAGAGGATCGAGGATAGGGGGATCGAACCCACTATCCTTGAGGATGCCTGAAAATTGGCTAGCTCGGTTGAGCTGACTCAAGCGAGATCGAGCGCCGATAATGAACCTGCAACTCCAGAGGATGGGGGAAAGATTGTCAAATTTTCCCCGGCTCAAGGTTGGGGCAATAGCTCCAAAATGCATCCAGCATTCCATAAGAGAACTCAATTTTTTTTAGGGAGAACCATGCTAAAAAGATACATTTGGCTTGCTGTGGCCACTGTATTTTTCACCTTTCAGTTATTTGTAGGAAATGCTACTGCGGCTGAACTGGATGAAGCAACGCGCACTGTCCCCCTGAATAACTCAGGGAAAACGATGGTTTTAAACCTCAAACAGGTGCGAGAAGGAAAACGTTTGTTTAACTATGCCTGCGCCCAGTGCCACGCTGGGGGAATTACTAAAACCGATCCCAACGTGGGTCTCGATCCAGAAACCCTTTCTTTGGCAACCCCTCCCCGCGATAATGTTGAATCGTTGGTGGCCTACATGAAGAGTCCCACCACGTTCGATGGCGAAACCAGCATTGCTGAGTTACACCCCAGTCGGGAAAGTGCCGATATCTTCCCGGTGATGAGAAACCTCACCGATGACGATCTCGTGTCTGTTGCGGGTCATATTCTCATGCAACCCAAAATCCTGGGCGATTTCTGGGGGGGTGGGAAGTCCTACCGTTAAGCTTAATGCATAAGAGGGGGCAACTGTCAAGTTAAGAACGGGTTCTATAACCAAAGAACCCACCGTTCGGCCCCCCTTCTTAACGCCAGAAGAGCGAGGTCTGGTGACGGGTCTCATCGCTCCTCAACTGCATCCCCTGCCCTTCACTGGTTTTAGCTGTATGCGACATCAATTGTTTTCAGTTCGCCACCTGTGGGTAGCGATCGCGATCGCCGCTGTTTGGCTGTGGGGTTGGTCCCAAAGCGCGATCGCCGGCTCCATCGACCCCTACGTCCTGCAATATCTGAAAGCGGCCAATCCTGTGGAACTCCAAGCCAATTCCCAGGGACAAACGCAAACCTTTACCCCCGAAGACCTTACCGAAGGCAAAGCCCTATTTAAACAAAATTGCCTCAACTGTCATGTCGGCGGAGCCACCCTCCCCTCGCCCACCGTTTCCCTCTCCCTCGATGCCCTTGCCGGAGCCACACCGCCCCGCGATAGTATTGAAGGGTTGGTCAACTACATGCGAGTGCCCATGACCTATGATGGCCGCGAAGAAAACTACTTCTGTCGAGATGTGCCGGAAAGCTGGATGTCGCAAACCCAGGTGGAAAACCTAGCGGCCTTTATCCTGAGAGCCGCTCAAAAAGCACCCGGATGGGGCGCAAAAACGTTTTAACTCCGTAAAGCCAACCCACCCGAAAAAAATTTCATAGAACTCAAACCCTTTGCTACCAACCATTTTGGTCAATAGCTCGTTGAGTTTGACCGACAAAAAATCATCCGAAAATGGACTAGAGGCGCGATCGCTGCCTCAAAACATTGTATAAAAAACCTAAAGACTCTGAATTTCTGGAGGATCTATGTCTTTTTTAGCAAAAGTCGCACGCCGCTTCGGTCTGTTTGCGATCGCCTTTAGCCTCGTCTTGGGTGCGTTCAGCGCCATCACTCAACCCGCTTTGGCAGACACCGTTGAAGTCAAAATGGGTGCAGACAACGGGCTGCTCAAGTTCGTTCCTGAAACCGTCACCATCAAACCGGGCGACACCGTGAAGTGGAACATGAACAAACTCGCCCCTCACAATGTCGTTTTTGACGCAACCGATACCCCCTCTGGCGATAAATCCGTAGCCAAAGCCTTATCTCACGAAAACCTGCTGTTCAGCCCTGGCGAATCCTTTGAAACCACCTTCCCCGCCGACGCAGCACCGGGAACCTACACCTACTACTGCCAACCTCACCGGGGCGCTGGCATGGTCGGTAAAGTGGTTGTAGAAGGCTAGAATTCCCCTAGCACTGCCTATCAAACGTGAATTTTCCTCTCTTTGGCTGTCAGGTTCAAGCCATACCGCCGTAGCAGATTCTGGGCTTCGCGAGTCGCCAAAATCTGATAGCTAAAGTGCTGAGTCAAAAACCCATCAGGTTAATCTTTGATTGGCAAAGCGTTCCCTACAGGAATCGCCATTCAGCTACCCCTAAGCGTCATAGCTACAGCTATAGAATGGTAAACAAGATTGATGAAGCCACTGAAAGGGGCCGTTAAAAAGAGAGGAAAACCACATTGAGACAGTTTTTGTCCGTTCTTTTGTTAGCAACGCTTGTATTAACAGTCGGCTTTGCCCATCCTGGATTGGCGGCAGATCTCGCGAATGGTGAGAAAATTTTTAACGCTAACTGTGCCGCTTGTCACGTTGGCGGTACAAACTTAGTGATGCGAACTAAGACGCTGAAGCTAGAAGCCTTAAAAAAATACAACATGGACTCCCTAGACGCGATTATGAACCAAATCGAATATGGGAAAAACTCCATGCCAGCATTTGGCGCTCGTTTTAGCGATCGACAAATCGCCGATGTCGCCTCCTACGTCCTAGAACAGGCAAAAAGCGGATGGTAATAACCCTCAAGTTCCGTTTTCAAGAGAATTGATTTTCATCCTTCAGCCCGCATTCGCGGGCTTTTTGTTGGCTAAAATTCACCGCAAGTTAGAAGACTGATGGATGAGAAATGCGGTATCTTTTGCCCATACTGCGTTAGATTCAGGACGAACGCCCGTGTTTCCCATCAAAGACGAAAATCCGACCAAAATCGTACCTTACGTCACCTACGCTCTGATCGCCACAAACATTATTGTTTTTCTGTATCAACTGAGCCTTTCGCCTGCCGACTTGGATGCGTTCTATCATCAATTTGCGATTGTTCCGCGAGAACTGTCCGCCAGTTTTGCCGGAGAACCCACCCGCAGCCCAATTCCCGAATGGATGACGCTGATTACCTCCCAATTTCTACATGGGGGGTTTTTGCATTTAGGCGGAAATATGCTGTTTCTCTGGATTTTTGGCAACAATATTGAAGAGCGTTTGGGGCGGGTTAAATACGTCATCTTCTACCTCGCCTGCGGGATACTTGCCGGGTTATCCCAGTGGTTTTTCTCGCAAAACTCCGGCATTCCCTCCTTGGGAGCCAGTGGCGCGATCGCAGGCGTCATGGGAGCCTATATTCTCCGCTTTCCCCAAGCCAGAGTCCTCACCCTCATCTTTCTGGGCTTCTTCGTCACCACTGTCCGGATTCCGGCTTTCTTCTTCCTGGGGATTTGGTTCTTACAGCAAGCCTTCTACGGTTTAGCCAGCCTCAACGCCCCAGCGAATATTGGGATGGAAAGTGGCGGAATTGCCTATTGGGCGCACGCGGGCGGCTTCGCCTTCGGTGCCATCTTAGCGCCGCTGTTGGGGTTATTCTCCGATCGCGATTCCGTTTGAGCCAGATAGAGACGTTCCCCCAAGACGCCTCTACCCTAAAGCCCATTAGCTCGCGCCATTCCTCGGTGAAGAACCGTCTGAAGCCTGTAAATCTTGAGCCTTATCCTTAGCATCCAGTAGCGTTTGAGCCAGCTTTTCACTAGAGTTGGGCAACCACAAGGACTGCTGGGGCACGCCAATCGCAATTCCTTGTTGATCGAGAGCAATTTTTAAGCGGCGGCGGTACTCGCGAGCCACACTCCACTGCTCTAGCGGCTTAGTTTTAATCCAAACGCGAATCAGCACCCCCATATGACTAATTTGATCGATTCCTAGCACCTGCGGGGGATCGATAATTTTTTCCCGCCAGACGGGTTCCTTGCTCATCTTTTGAGCCACTTCATCAATAATGCTCAGAGCGCGATCGACATCCGAACCATAACTAACATCAATCGCCACATCCACCCGCGACCAATCTTTAGAAAGGTTTTCGACGATCGCAATTTCGCTATTGGGAACCGTAATCAACCGCCCTTCAGCATTGCGGAGTTGAGTAATGCGGAGGTTCATATTCTCCACCAACCCAGAAACCGTTCCCACCGCAATCACATCGCCCACGGCGTATTGGTCTTCGAGCAGAATAAAGAACCCGTTAATCGTATCTTTAATCAAACTTTGGGCGGCAAAGGAAATGCCCAAACCCAAAATCCCGGCCCCGGCGAGGAGCGGGCCAATATTAACGCCCACGACAGATAGAATCGATAAGATCCCCACCCCTCCAAGGGTTACGGCGGTAATCCCTTTAAAGACTTGCGAAAAGGTGGAAAAACGCAAAGCCATGCGCTGCGAGGCTTCCGGATCGCCAAAATTTCCCCGTTCGAGGGCCACAAAAAACCGATCGATCAGCACGGCGCTAACGCGCACGACTAAGTAAGTCCCCACCCCAATAGCCAGAATGGTGAGGGGAATTTGCAAGCCAGCGATCGCCAATGGTCGCAACCAGCGGGTATGGGGAAATAATCCCAAAATTAGATAGGTACTGCTCCCCCAATTTGCCAGTTGACCGACTTGCAAGAGGCGGCGCTGAATTTCCTTGATATTGCGCTTTTGGAGTTGCGTCATCTGATGCTCTACCGTCGAGATGCTTGTCAGCGAGTCCGACATCCCATCCACGGGTGGTTCGCCAGTCAGATCGGAATTTTGGGGTAGATTTTGACAAATCTCTTCTTGCTCGCTTTTCAGGTGCCTTTGCCACTTCAGCATCAAAGAGCTAGCAATCAGGGCGATCGCTAAAATTGTCCCTGCTAGCAACGCTTGACGCACCAAAAATTCCGGTTGGCGCTCTTGGTGGGCAGCGGACAACCCCTCTTGAAGGCGTTGAGTGAAGCGATCGGCTAATGTATTGGGGTCTAGACCATAAATTTGAGCATCCAGCGTCGTCACCGTCATTAAATACTGACTGGGTTGCCCATTGACTGAAACAGAAAGCACGGGCAGCCGAGACTGGGCATCAATGGCGGCGGTGACATCAATATCGTCAGAATTCTGTTCAACAACCGACTGAAGCGTTCTTTCAATATCAGCAATGCGCTGCTCTAGCGGTAAAACATTGGTACTATCCGCCAATTGCGCCGCAGCGGGAGCCGCCACGGAAAACACGCGACGACCATCAATTCTGACATCGCCTCTCACGAGGTCTGAAGTCCCGCCAAAAGGCAGTAAAAAGCGACTCAATCCCCCAGGCTCTTGCAAAGTAGTCTGGGTTTGGTCTTCCGTTTGTCCCCAAGCTCCCGATGTCACGGTTGGATTAACTGAAAATAAGGTGACTCCAACAGCTACAACGGTTGCGGTTGATTGACTCCACCAATTAGATTTTCGGCTAAGGGCTTTCTTAATCGACTTCGGTGTTTTCATCTCAAATCCAAAAAATGGGACAGCACCTACAAATGCTTGAAGCAAGCTTAGGAAACTATACACTTACTGTGGCTGTTCTTAAGGCTGAATTTAAAATCAGTCTTTTTATTGACACAGTGCTGATAGACGTTGCCGCTCAACCCTCAAGTGCCCGATTCTACTAATCTAATGACTCCTTTAAATTTTGACGCTCAAATGATGTCTCGGTGTTTGGAACTTGCCCAACGCGCCCTCGGTCAAACTGCTCCAAATCCGCTAGTTGGCTGCGTTATTGTTCAAGGTGAGGAAATTGTGGGGGAAGGTTTCCACCCCAAAGCGGGAGAACCCCATGCTGAAGTCTTTGCCCTCCGCGCCGCCCAAGCGCGATCGCGCGGAGCCACCGTATACGTCAATTTAGAACCCTGCAACCATTACGGCCGCACGCCCCCCTGTACAGAGGCACTGATTGCAGCCGGGGTTAGGCGGGTGGTGGTGGGCATGGTAGACCCCGATCCGCGCGTTTCCGGTCAGGGGATCGAACGCTTGCGAGCGGCGGGAATTGAGGTGCAGGTGGGGGTAGAAACGGAGGCTTGTCAGCAACTTAATGAGGCGTTTGTGTATCGAGTGCGCCACCACCGACCGTTCGGCATCTTAAAATATGCGATGACCCTGGATGGTAAGATTGCCGCCAGTACGGGTCATAGCGCTTGGGTGACGGGTACAGAGGCTCGCCACTGCGTCCATCAACTGCGGGCGGGGTGCGATGCCATTATTATTGGAGGCAATACAGTAAGGCGGGACAATCCGCTGCTGACGACGCATGGCGCAAGCGATCGCAATCCGTTGCGGGTGGTGATGAGCCGGAGTTTAGACTTACCCGCGATCGCTCAATTATGGGAAGTCCAAATTGCCCCCACTCTGGTTTTAACCGAGACGGGAGCCAATCCGGAAATGCAACAACTGCTGCGGGAGAAAGGGGTTGAGGTGGTGGAATTGTCGTCCTTGACGCCGAAGGAGGCGATCGCGCATTTAGCCGAACGCCAGTTTCTCTCGGTTTTGTGGGAATGCGGGGGGACGTTAGCCGCCAGCGCGATCGCTGATGGTGCGGTGCAGAAAGTTCTCGCCTTCATTGCTCCGAAAATCATTGGGGGCGAGATGGCTCCATCGCCCGTTGGTGAATTAGGATTAACAGCAATGACGCAAGCTTTACCGCTCTTAAGATGGCGTTATCAGATGATAGGTAACGATTTGCTAGTCGAAGGGTATTTACAGCCTTGATTATGTTCAGATTGATGATGGGTAGCTTGTTTGTCGGGAGTTTGGGAGTGCAAGCCCTACTGGGTGGTGGTTGGTTATATCGATGGCAATACCTACTGAGCAAGCGTTTTGAGGAGGAAGAACTGTTGACGCCCTACGAGACTCCCCAAGATTCGGCTGATGTTCAACCTTGGCAAATTTCTGAACCGGGGAGCAACGGCGCTGCATCGACTCGCCCGGAAGAATGGGAATATAAGATTGTCCGAGCCAATAGCGATGTGTTTCGCGACGCTGAAGTCTTTGCTCAATTGTGCGAAGAAGAGGCAGAGGCGGGTTGGATGTTATTAGAAAAGTTAGACGATCGCCGCGTTCGGTTCAAGCGTCCGATTAGCGCTAGAAATGGGGTGAAAACCGATCTGTTTGCCATCGATCCCTATCGCTGTCACTATGGCCCAACGATGACTCCGCTGACGTGGCTAGGGGCGATCGCACTGATTGCTTCGATGCTTCTACCCGCCTATTTAGGCTATACCTTAGTCTCGGAATTTGTCATGCGGATGCGCCAACCCTCCCCCCAGGAAAGACCGACTCTAGAACCCCTGGTGCCCAATTCTGGAGAGCGATCGCCGTAACCGTTTTTTACGAAGGCTTGGGAATTCCTTGCTATATTCGGTACTCCGAATTAGTGGTGGGAGGATGTCAAAATGTAACAGTGCCCTGTATGACCCATCGTTATGTTACTGCGACCCGATCAAAGAACGAAGCTCGATCCCACAGACGATACAGATTTCTACGCCTTTCCCCGCCTCGTCACCCACGTAGACGATAACTTTATTGCCCAATTAACCACTCTCTATCGCGATCGCCTCAAGCCCAATACGCGGATTTTAGATTTAATGAGTAGTTGGGTTTCCCATCTACCAGAAGAAATCGAATTTGCTCATGTGGAAGGACATGGACTGAACGTCGAAGAACTCGCCAAAAATCCCCGCTTAGACCATTACTTCGTCCAAGATCTCAATAAAGATCCGAAAATTCCCCTAGCCGATAACGAATTTGATGCCGTTCTCAATTGCGTTTCGGTGCAGTATCTCCAATACCCCGATGCCATCTTCACCGAAATTCACCGCATTCTCAAACCCGGTGGAATTGCCATTATTAGCTTTTCTAACCGGATGTTCTATCAAAAGGCCATTCAAGCTTGGCGAGAAGGAACTGAAGAAAGCCGAGTGGAACTGGTCAAAAGCTATATTCAATCAGTTCCCGGTTTTAGCCCCCCGGAAACGATTAAACGTCTTTCTAATACGCCGGGTTTTATGCAAATGTTAGGGATTGGTGGAAACGATCCGTTCTATGCGGTTGTTGCCCAAAAACAGGCTTAAGTGCCTTCTGAGTCGAGTTCCCGGATAACTCGACAAGGATTTCCCACAGCCACAACGTTAGCCGGGATATTCTTGGTGACGACACATTATCGCCAATCTCAATCGGGGCAGCCAGTTCTAACCCCATGAGACGAATATGCGGATCGGTGGGATGGTAAGCCGTGTAGAGTTGCACGTTTGGCCCCAACATTACATCATTGCCGATCCGGACTTCACAGCAATCGAGGATGATGCAATTGTAATTGAGGTATAAGCGATCGCCGCTATGAATATTCAACCCGTAGTCGCAGCGAAATGGCGGTTCGATCGTTGCTTTTTCCCCTAGGGTACCGAACAGTTCTTGCAACAGGCGCGATCGCAAGTCCCCTTCTTCCTCTGTGGTGGCATTGTATAAGCGAGTCAACCGCGCTGCATTTTTCCGCAACCCCACCAACTCCGGATCGGCTGCAAAATATAACTCGCCAGCCAGCATCTTTTCTTTCTCAGTCTTCGATAATTCAGACATTTTGAGAATTTAAGTAATTGAACGCTAAAGTTAAAGCTGCAATACTGCCTGAAACGCAAATTTGTCCTTGCAACATCCAATGGAGGGCATCTGCAAGGGGGACTCGCAGTAACTCAATGTCTTCGGTTAAGTCTAAAACCTGCTGAGTGGTCTGGATCGCAGATTGGGCTAAAAAAATATGAATTTTGTTGGTATCTTTCACCGGGTTATCGTACAGCGTCCCCAGTTTCACCCAACTGGACGCCGTGTAACCTGTTTCTTCCTGCAATTCTCGCATGGCGGCTTGCTGGCTATCTTCTTGGTGGCTATCGAACGCACCGGCGGGAAACTCTACTAAAATTTCACCCACCCCATGACGATATTGGCGCACCAATACCAACTCTCGATCGGGCGTAATCGGGACGATTAGGGCAATATCGGGTCTGAGATTAACAAAATAATCATCCACAATGCAACCATTGGGTAACTCAACCTCATCGCGGCGTACCCGACACCAGCGATCGTTTAAAACCAGTTGAGATGTTAAGGTTTTCCACTTTTGGAGTTTGCTCATCAGCGATCGCCAACCTCAAAAAATCGTTTAGAGTGATACTAGCGACCGCTAGAATCAATTGCTGTGCTAGAAGTCCTTGTCGTATTTGTCGTTGGTTTACTCCCCCCCTTGATTTCTCTGTGGATGATGCACAAAGCAGAGGGACAGGGACGAGAACGCCTTGCAAATGCCTTAGAAATTGCCGCCTACCGGAGGCGCTATGCTCAAGAAACGCGGTTTTATGCGTTACCGCCGGAGTGCGAATCCATTGAAGGCGTTGGTATTATTATCGGCGATCTCAGTTGTCGCTTTAATGCCCGTTCTGCCTATCTTCGCTGCGCGGTGAACCCTAGCGGACCTTGTCAGGGGTGTCCCTACTACCAGGGGAAGGATGAGGAGGGATGCGGCTAAATCTGGCGCAGTGGGAGGTATGGGAACAACAGGCGCGATCGCTAACCGGACAACTCCCAACGTATATTCCCCGCCTTGCGGAGGTTGAACCTAACGCTTTCGCTTTGCAGATGCGGAACTTGAAGGGAGAGAGTTGGACGCGGGGCAATCCTGAGTTAATGTTTCCCTTGATGAGTGTTGTGAAGCCGTTGTTGCTGTTGTTTCTCTTGGAATGCCTGGGAGAGGAATCGGTTTTTCAGCAGGTAGGGCGAGAGGCGTCTGAGTTACCGTTCAATTCCCTAGAACAGCTTGAGGCGGATGGGGGATTCCCTCGCAATCCCATGATTAATAGCGGGGCGATCGCGCTGTGCAATTTGCTTCCCGATCCGGAGTGCTTGCGCGAGTGGCTGAATCAATCCGCCAACTGTCAGCTATTTCTAGATGAGGCGATGTTAGCCTCAGTGCGTTCTGTACCCAATCAACGCAATCTGGCGATCGCCGAACGCTTGCAGCAAGCCGGATTGCTAACCCAATCGTCGTTACAAGTGCTTGACATTTACCAGGAGATATGCTGCTTGTCGGGCGCGATCGCCGATGTAGCCCAACTGGGTTTACTGCTGGCTCAACCGGGCAAAACCCGCGAGATTGTCACCGAGATTGTCCGTCAGTGCGGCTTATACCAAGCCTCAGCCGCCTTTGCCGCAGAAGTGGGAATTCCCACCAAATCTAGCGTTAGCGGCTTATTGCTCTCTTGGGTTCCTGGGGAAGGCGCGATCGCCATTTATAGCCCTCCCCTAGATCCAGCAGGAAACTCCATTCAAGGATTATTTCTCCTCAAACAAATCGCTCTATTAGAACACTAAAAACTGCAACAACAGCGGCACCAACGAGTTCATTAAACTCACGAAACTCCCGCCACTGCGACGGCGACTAGCGCGGAGGCGTTCTTGGGTGGCTGTCATAAACTGCTGGGAAATTTGCGCCCCATTTTCATTCCCTTGGTTGGTAAATAACGTTTCGGCCCGCGTCCAATCTTCAATCGCACCATTGGTATCCCCTAACTGGAGGCGCGTCACCCCGCGACCTAAGTAAGCGGCCGCAAAGGTCGGATTCAGCTTCAGCGCTTGGTTATATTGATCCATCGCGGCAGCATGATTTCCCACCCTGGCATTTTCATAACCAATCCGATAGTAATCTTCAGGTTGCAACACGCCCGTGGGCAAACCTTGGACGCCTTGCAGATTCGCCGTCTCTAAAAAGAGGGCACCAGCGATATTAGCATTGCCTAAAAAAGCCCCCATCAAGTTTGCATAACTGAGATTAGCCCCAGAAAGGTTGGCATGGGCTAAATAGGCCCCGTTGAGATTAGCCCCCGTGAGGTTGGCCCCGGTTAAATTGACGCCAGTGAGGTTGGTGCGGAATAACACAGCCCCGGTGAGATTTGCGCCACTGAGATCGGCTCCCGTCAAATCTGCTTGATCGAGGTTGACGCCGCTCAGATCGGCCCCTCTGAGATCGGCTCGCGTTAAATTGGCTAAACGCAAACCGGCATTAGTTAAGTCGCACCCCGAACATTCTTTAGTCGAGAGCAGTTGTCTGACGTGTTCGACATTTTCGGCGAACGCGGGAGCAACTAGACCCGGAAGGAAAAGAGATGGAGCGAAGCTTAACGAAGCGATCGCAGCCAAGACGTTGACTTTCATCATAGGTGGCCTTGAGTTGAGCTGATATCCCATTATCGTTAATAATCTGATGGCTGAATAGTTTTAACTGAGAATTTTCAGGTTAAGACTGGGCGGTTTGACGCTGTAGGTTAGGAAAACAGTTCCATGAAAGGTCGGTTAATTGTGTTTGAAGGCGGTGAAGGGGCAGGGAAAACGACCCAAATTCAATACACCTGCGAGTGGTTGCGTCGCCAAATTGCGGAACATCGCTTACCCTATACGAGTGCGATCGCCACTCGCGAACCGGGAGGAACCCCATTAGGGTTATCCCTGCGCCAACTACTTTTAGAAGGAGAGAGCATCGCATCGACTACAGAACTTTTACTCTATGCCGCCGACCGCGCGCAACATATTGAGGAATTTATTCAACCGTATTTAAGCCAAGGGGCGATTATTTTGTGCGATCGCTTTACCGACTCCACCATGGCCTATCAAGGATATGGGCGCGGTTTGAGTTTAACCCTAATTGAACAACTCAATGCGATCGCCACTGGGGGATTGCAAAGCGACTTAACTTTCTGGCTGGATGTGGAAGTCAAAACCGGGTTAGCGCGGACTTATCGACGGGGAAAAGCCGATCGCATGGAACAAGCCGATTTCGCCTTTCACCAGCGCGTGCAACAAGGGTTCGCCACCCTCGCCCAACAATTCCCAGAACGGATCGTGCGTTTGGATGCGGGGGCGTCGGAAACAGCCGTTCAGGCAGAAATTCAGCGCCTGTTAAGCGATCGCCTGCAACAATGGAGCCATCTCGATGTTTGACTCTCCCTCATGCGATCGCCCCTTTACTCAATTTCCTCTATGGGTCAGTTGGGATTCCCCCATCTTAATCTTGATAATTTCAGGGGCAATCGGCTTTCTAATTTTTTGGCTGGTTCGCCATCCCCACCATCGGCGCAGGTTTTTCCGTTCTCCCGTGTTTTATGCGATCGCGGGTTTGGTTTTGACCGTGATTGTCTTAACAGTGGGCGTTAAAGATGCCCTTTTTCTGCCTAGCGATCCGGGGGTTCCCGTGAATGCGATCGCCATCTTAGGGCGCGGAGAACCCCTCAGAAGCGAACGCGTGCAAGCCGCTACCCAACTGTGGCAGTCTGGGCGATCTCCTCTAATTTTCGTCAGCGGTACGGGCGATACACCCCCCACCCTCGAACTTTTACGCGCCAATCAAATTCCCGATACTGCTCTCAATGGCGAAAATTGCTCCCTAACAACGCGGGAAAACGCCCAATTTACCGCCGCCATTCTTCCCCCTCAAGACTATCCCACCCTACTATTAATCACCGATCCGCCTCATTTATGGCGATCGCTGTTTGAATTTCGCGCCCAAGGCTACAACGTCATCCCTTACCCTAGTCCCCTCCCGGAGGATTGGAGCATCGGACAAACCACCTTTTTAGCCTTCCGGGAAGTCATTTTTCTGGTTCTGGCTAGCGGACAACTTTTCTTCTTTCCCGATAGCGCCTTCACTCCCGCCGATCCAGTCGCCCCAACTTTACTGCAACAAGCCCAACAATACGCTCAAGGCGATCGCCAGTAATTGAATCGATTAAGGTTCTGGGGTAAGGTTTAGACCGCGATAAACTTGTTCAATGGAAAAGCTGAGATTGATGCTTTTGAGTTCAATAGTGTCGCCTTCTCCATAGTTAACGATCATCCATTGTCCCGCATCATTTTTGTGATACAGGTCGATTTCGATGGCGGTGGAACTTACCAATAGGTAATCTTTCAAAACGGGATTATTTTGATACATTCTGAATTTTCCCCCACGGTCGTAAGCTTCGGTAGTTTTTGAGAGAACTTCAACGATTAAACAGGGGTAGGTAATATATTGGGTTGTGGCGCGATCGCGTTCGTCGCAGGTGATGCTGATATCTGGATAAGTATAATTATTAGTTTCAGCAATATTAACTCTCAGGTCTGAGTTAGCTGTTTCGCAGCTACTTCCTTCTAGATGGTTGGCGAATAAGGTAATGAGTCGGACGGAGATGAGGCTATGGTTTTTGCTCCCACCGCTCATGGCGTAAACTTCCCCGTCAATCAGTTCGTGTTTTTCAAGTTGCTGTTCTTCCCAAGCAAAGTATTCTTCTGGGGTTAATTTGGTGGGTTTGTCTTTGGCGGCGATCGTGGTCAAGTTAGCTCCTGTGTAGCAAAATTAATGAGATTACCTTATTTTAGACAAACATTTTTTGGGGTCAGCCTTTGTTAAATTATTCAGTGAAAGTCGTAGCATTGAGCCGAAAACTTGAGTGAAGTGTAGCAATTTGCAGGCGCGAACGCTGGTATTTATCCTTGTTTTACCGGCAAGTGGCTGTAAGTGAGGGAGAATGGACAAGGCAGAGCGATCGCCATCATTCGCTTGTCCCTCAGTTTTTGATAGCATCTTGGTGGTGTAGCGTACCTGTTAAAAAGCCGGTGACTGAATCTAAAGCCCCTCAAAAAATCCCGCCTCCTTCTAGGAGTGGAAGTGCCTTTCGACAAGTCTTGATTATTCTATTTCGCCTGCTGCTACTGGGCGTCGGGGGCGGGCTAGCCTTTTTTGTGGGGGTGGCGATCGCCCATTTTTACCCTGCCTCTAACCCGGAAGAACCCCTGTTTGAGAGAATTCGGCGTTCTTCTCCAGATTTGCTGAATCGAGGTATTTTGAGCAACCCAGCCGCCTCGCAAATTGCCACTCAGCAAGCCTCTCCCCAGTTAACCGCCCAACAACAGCAAACGCTGCAAGCCGAGTTGCAACAACTCCAAACCCAATATCAACAACTGCTCGCCAGTACCGCCGCCCTAGAAACTCAATTCGGGACTGCGAAAAGCGATCGCCCTTTAGAAGTTCGCTTGCAACAACTCTCAGAGGCGTTGGGAAGGGGAAAAGCGGTGCAAACGCCTGCTAAGTTTTTCGTGACGTTACCGAGCGATGTTCTCTTTAGTCGCAATGAAAGCTTGCTGCGAGAGGATATTTTACCCGTTTTAGACAATATTGTCGTTGAGTTACAAAATCACCCGCAAGCGGCCGTTCGCATTGCTGCCCATACAGACAATACCAGCGACGCTGAAACCAATCAAATTCTGTCATTAGAACGCGCTCAAGCCGTTCAGCAATATTTAACCGATCGTCTCAATACTCAATATCGGTGGACAACCATCGGATTTGGCGAGACTCGCCCCCTTGTAGACAATGACACGGAAGTGAATCGCCAGCGCAACCGCCGCATAGAAATTAGTATTGACTGAAAAACCGCGAGATGCTGCTTCTCGCGGTTGAGGGGACGGAATGGAACGGTTCGTTTAGAACTCGAAACTCTCTTCACCGCTGCCTTGGTGCAAGGTTTTCACCCATTTTAGCCGTTTGGGTCGAACGGAAATCCGGGCGGATGTGGTTGCCACAATCAATAACCAGTGGAACATATAAAACGTTCCGCGCACGGTTTGGATGAAGGTGGTAAAGATCGATTGGGGATGAGGATGGGCGTGTTGAATGCGACGCAAACCGCCAAACATCCCGGCGACAGACATCAGCAGCATCAATGCCGTTACGGGACTATACACGGGGAGTTTGCTGCGCGCGATCGCCATCAAGCAATCGGGAACCGCTGCATTCGGCAAGAAATACTGGATAATCCAAAACATGAATAAATCCCAAGTTTTCCGCCAGCCCATGCGGTTGCGGACAATCAAGCGCCAATAGTCTAAATAGCGCTGATATCCCCCTTCCGCCCAACGGTTGCGTTGATGCCACAAGGCGACTGGACGAGTGACGCCTTCTTCTTGAACGGCAGGTTCTAGAGCAAACTCAATATCCCAATCATCCAAATGCAGGCGAATGGTTAAATCGAGGTCGTCGGTAATCGTTTCTTCGTTCCATCCCCCGCAGCGTTCGATCGCCTTGCGCCGGACAAACTGACCGTTTCCGCGCAATTCGCCAATTCCGCCGATCGCAGTTCGTTGCTGTTGGAAATAGCTATCGAGTGCCATTTCCGCCATCTGTCCCCGCGTCCAGAAATTTACAGAAGCATTGGCGATCGCTTTTCGCAGTTGTACCGCCCCCACCTGAGAGCGATGAAATCGGGGAATCACGCGCTGCAACAGATCGGGCGTCACCTGAGCGTCCGCATCAAAAACGGCGAGGATTTCCCCTTGGGTGAGCGGTAAAACCTGATTGAGCGCCCCAGACTTACCTCCCGTTGCCGTCGCCGAGCGATGAAACACCTGTAACTGGTCGTACTGTCGCGCCAGTTTTTCTAATAAAACCGGGGTGCGATCCGTACTGTAATCGTCAATCACCCAAACCTCATAGCGATCGCTGGGGTAATCGAGATTGCACAGCATTTTCACCAACTGAGCGATCACCGCTTCCTCATTTTTCGCCGCCACCATCAGCGAGACAAACGGATATTGCTCAAGATCCGTCTCAAATAACGGTTCGGGCGAAGCAATCGGTCGCGCCGACAAAATCCGAACGGCATGAATCCCCATTAAAGCGGTCACGCCCAACACAAACCAAATGCCCCAGGAAAAGAGATGCAGTGCGATCGTACCGCTCCAGATGACTGTCAGTAAGACTGCTGCCTTACGTCTGCGACCTTCGTATCCGCGATACGATCCGGTCGAGTCATCCTCCTCATCGGAGAGGGAAAAATCAGGTAACGGGAGTTCAAGAGACTCCGACTGCTTGTAAAAATCGTTTTCTGGCCAGGAATTCTCCGGCATAAGTAACTTGATTCAACAACCAATACTTATCAACACCTTTAAAGAAGCTGGGTATCAGATAACACCAAACGGTGCAACCCTCACAAACTGACAGTTTGCCTTGCGATTGCCGGAAACGTTCGACCTCTTCCGATTCTCGGTAAAGTTCGTACAAGTTGCCATTGATGGGAACCGCCTTTTGAGCAAAATGGTAGCAAGGAAGAAGTAGCTCGTCGTTCGGTGAAATTGCAATCACCGCATCCACCGCCTTGCAGCGAGGATTTTGAGTGTCATTGCCCCCGGCTTCAATAAACGCCAATGCAGCTTTATTGTAACCAAGATTGTTGTATTCCCTAGCACTTTGGCGCATGGCTTCCACCATTTCGGCCGTCGGGTTCTTCTTGGAGTTGTAATGCTCGTGAGCCGTAAATGCCGGATTGAGCCAGATTCTCGCCCCTAAGCGTTGGCCGAGTTGGGCAACCTCGTGCAGGCGGTGATAATTTTGCGCCGTGACGGTGTGGTTGAGAACCGGGTATTCACCGAGGGATTTGGCGATCGCCACTGATTCGACTAAGGTATCGAAAATCCGCACGCCTCGCGAATGATCGTGGGTTTCAGCGTCCGCACCATCCAGGGAAAAGTTGAGGAAATCTACCTTTCCTTGAATTTCGCCAGCCCGTTTGGGATAAAGAATTGTATTGGTGGTGAGGCTAGTCATGAAGCCGAGGCGTTTGGCTTCTGACAAGATTTCCCCGACCTGAGAATGTAATAGCGGTTCGCCACCTGTAAAATCAACATACTTGACGCCGAGTCGCTGCAAGTCTTGCAAATTCTGCTGAATGGTAGCAAAATCGGCTTCTTTGCCGGGTTCTAATGCCCAGATATCGCAAAAGTGGCAGCGTGCATTACACCGATAAGTGAGATAGTAGTTGGCAACCAGAGGAGTCATCTTGCTTAGATAGTATGAGGGCACACGGTTGCCCTTCATTCTAGGGGAAGGATCGCGAACTAGGGAATGGGTGATTAGGATTTTATCGCTGTACTCAGTCAGGTGAGGACAGGGGTGAACTGCTCAAAGGATGAGACTCACTCGGTTTTAACTCAGCACTCCTTTCCCCACTCAGCACTCAGCACTTTACACTCAGCACTCCTTTCCCCACTCAGCACTCAGCACTTTGTACTCAGCACTCCTTTCCCCACTCAGCACTCAGCACTTTACACTCAGCACTCCTTTCCCCACTCAGCACTCAGCACTTTGCACTCAGCACTAACTTCCCCACTCAGCACTCAGCACTTTGCACTCAGCACTTAGAGAAGCACTTAGAGAAGCGCTTTTGTCCCCTTCAACCGCAGAAGGCTCAAAATCCAGAACGAATTGGATCGCATCAAGGGGTTTTTGGGAATACTATTGTTGGAGAGATTCTGGGTAAATCCTTGAGGCAGTCCGCACGACAAAGGAAGAGTTAAAGCATGGCCATTGACCAAATTAAGCCCGCCGATCAACGCGTTGTAGGTGTTTATGCTCCCTATTATCAAGGGGGGAAACGGAATCTACTGCCTTACGCGATCAGCCTTTATCAAAATGCTTCGTTAGAAGGACAGCGCAAAATCGAGGGAGGTGAGAGTATTCCTTTTCTGGCAACTTGGTATGTTTCTAATTTGCCAGCAGACATGACGCGCTGTCGGCTGCAATTTGATGGGAATGCGGAACTGAGCTATGAGGTCATGATGGCAAATTATGAGTTTGTCGATTTCTTAATTGAACTGCTGACGAATTATCGCCGCCATCATACGACCGATTTTTCACAAGCCTTTTATCGTAAGCTGCTACGCTTAGATGAATAACTCGCTTGGGAGTGGAAATGTGCCGAAATCTGCACGATATTTAATAGTTGGCTCCGTAGAGGCTTACAGTGGTAAGTCGGCCGCGATCTTGGGATTAGCTCTACAGTTTCAAGAGCAGGGTCTAACGATCGCCTATGGTAAGCCATTGGGAACGTGCTTTAACGTCCAAGATGCGAGCTTAATGGATGCGGATGTCGAGTTCGTGGCGCAAACGCTTGCGCTGCCACCCCAGCGCCTCCGACCGACGTTAGTTTGTTTGGATCAAAAGACGATCGACCGACGCCTCAGCGGGGAAGACGCAACCGATTATCCAGCACTTTTGGAAAAATATCGCCACCAAGCCGATGGCGATTTGGTGCTGCTTGAAGGTCCCGGAACGCTGGATGAAGGCAGTTTGTTCGGTTTGTCGCTTCTCCAAGTGGCTGAAATTTTGGATGCGCCGGTGTTGCTGGTGTCTCGGTTTGACCCTGTACTCACCGCAGATTTGCTGTTAGCTGCAAAACGGCGTTTGGGCGATCGCCTTCTGGGGGTGCTGATTAATGATATTAGGACCGATCGGCTGGAGATGTTCGATCGCGACCATAAGCCCTTTTTAGAAGCCCAAGGGGTACGCGTGTTTGGGCGCTTACCTCGCAGCCAACTCCTCCGCAGCGTTAGCGTTGAAGAATTGGTTCATCAGTTGAAGGCGCAAGTGTTGTGTCGTCCGGATCGTCTGAATTTGATGGTGGAAAGCCTGAGAATTGGGGCGATGAATGTCAATTCTGCCTTGAAGTATTTCCGCAAGGGGCGGAATATGGCGGTGGTGACTGGGGGCGATCGCACAGACATTCAACTGGCAGCCCTGGAAACCTCCACGCAATGTCTGGTACTGACGGGTCAAATTCCCCCATCCGATCTGATTCTCAGTCGCGCTGAAGAGCTAGAAATCCCGATTCTTTCAGTAGACCTCGATACGCTGACGACGGTTGAAATTATTGACCAAACCTTTGGTAAAGTGCGGGTCAATGAACCTCTAAAAGTAGACTGCATTCGGCAGATGATGGCGGAGGAATTAGAACTCGATCGCTTGCTGGCGCAGTTGGACTTGGCTCCGGCTGTGACGCGTTAAGATGTTGGGCACCGCACGCCTTGGGTTTCAATCCCTTAAGCGCCTCTATGGGGTCTTCGCGATCGCACGGAGGCGCTCTGCATTTAGGGTCTGTGCAACCTTGAGCGAGAATTCGCAATTTGCCATGAGCCAATTCCTGTGAATCTGCTAAAATAGCGAGGTTGTTCAGCCCAAGACTTACTGACTTTGAGTCAATCGTTAGATCTCCCCAAGATTGATGAGTTAGCACAAGAACTCGCAACGATCCAACAAACGGGATCGAAGCGGATCGCGCTGCTGGGATCGCGCCACGTTCCGATCACTCATCAGCATTTAATTGAGATGATGAGTTATGCTCTGGTTCTATCCGGAAATCGCTTGTTGACCTCTGGTGCAACGGGCACGAATGCCGCAGCCATTCGCGGGGCGATGCGGGCAGATCCAAATTTGTTGACGGTGATTTTGCCCCAAAGTTTGGATCGCCAGCCGCTAGAGTCCCGCAAGCAACTCGAAGAAGTGATGCATCTGGTGGAAAAGCCAGAAAATAATGGTTTATCCCTAGCTGAAGCCAGCGCGATCTGCAATGCGGAGATTGTTTCGCGCTGTCAGCAATTGATTTGTTTTGCTTTTCACGATAGCGTGACCTTGCTGAAAACTTGTCAAGAGGCAGAGGAACAGCGTAAGGTCGTGACGTTATTCTATTTTGATTAATTTGTCAGATGAATCTCCCTGAGATGTCAATTCCTGCGGTTCTCCTTTATTCCCTAACAGCGGCAGCCGTTTCGATCTACCTGCCGTTTGGGGTGGTTGCCTATGCGCGGGCACAAGGGGGCATGGAATACCTCAAAACGCCCCGCGCGATGCTCGATAAGCTGCCAGACTATGCCAAACGAGCAACTTGGGCGCATCAGAATTCGTTTGAAGCTTTCTCGCTCTATACGGCGGCGGCTTTGATGGCCTATGTGTCTGGGGTGAGTTCGAGTTGGGCCATTGGGGCGGCGATCGCATTTCCGATTGCCCGCGCGTTCTATTCGGTATTCTATATTCTGGATATCCCCATTGGGCGATCGCTGATGTTTGGTATCGGTTCGGCCAGCAGTTTAACCTTAATTATTCTCAGTCTCAGGGCCGTCAGTCAAGTTACGCTCTAATCTGGGTTGATTCATCTGTTTTATCCCTCTTAATTGGTTCTCAGAAATTTATTATGGCTTCTACCTTTTCCTTTGATATTGTCAGCGATTTTGACCGTCAAGAATTGGTGAATGCTGTCGATCAAACCAATCGTCAAATTGGCAGTCGCTACGACCTCAAAGACACGAAAACAACGGTAGAATTGGGTGAAGATACCATTACCGTGAATACCGATAGCGAGTTTACTCTAGACGCCGTTCATGGAATTTTGAACGAAAAAGCGGCAAGTCGTAAGCTATCTTTGAAAATCTTTGAATTCGGCAAAGTAGACTCGGCAAGTGGCAACCGAGTTCGCCAAGAAATTAAACTCAAAAAAGGCATCGATCAAGAAATTGCCAAGAAAATCACCAAACTGATCCGCGATGAATTTAAGAAGATTCAATCGTCTATTCAAGGCGACGCAGTGCGGGTGACAGCAAAATCTAAAGATGACTTACAACAAGTCATTCAACGAATCAAACAAGAAGATTTCCCCATTGCTTTGCAGTTTACCAACTATCGCTAGCTGTTGAACGTTCAACAAGACTTGAAGTCCCCGGTTTTCTAGAAAAACTGGGGATTTGAGTTATGGAGACAATTTCTACAACGGCGATCGCGCTAGCTCCATAAGTATAATTCTTGTCAGCCGGAAAGATAGCGATCGCTCTTGCTGACCAGTTTCTGCTACGCACTCCAGGATACTACGGATTTAAACCAACGTCCTAAGACGATCTCAGTATTTCCCTCAGTAGCCTAATGATTAGAGCGCGTGTTACTAGTTTAAAAGAGTACAGCACTCAAACCAAATACCTAGAAAAACCCGTACAGACTGCGAAGATATTCCGAGCCAACTCAGCAAGCCTCTTGAGCCACTTCGATACCCTGACACTTACTGGCTATTCGCTTGAGGTGCAGTTTCCCAAAGTCTGACTTGAGAAGTTGCTTCAAATTATCCAAATTGCCTTGATGGTTCGTTTTCCAAACGCAGAACCAAGCAATTCTTAAACTTTAATTCACCTCAACTCTCTGGGGGTAATTCTTACTGCTCGTTCTCTGCACCAGATTAGCTTCAAGTCTGTTGGCAAATGCATTAAATTCGTTTGACTGTCTCCCCAAGCCCCTATGCTCGACATCAACACAAACTTCGATTCCAACTTTTACCTCAGCACAAATCCTGATGTAGCCGAAGGCTTAAACACAGGAGTTGTTTCTTCTGCGCTAGAACACTTCCAGAACTTTGGTAAATTTGAAGGTCGCGCCCCCAGCCTATTTTTCGACCCCGAATTTTACCTATCCTTCTACAATGATGTTGCCGAAGCTGTCAGTAGCGGTCAGACCACAGCCATCGACCACTTCTTAACCCAAGGACAGTTTGAAGATCGCGACCCCATTGCTCAATTCAACACAGACTATTACCTAGCTTACAACCCAGATATCTTAGAAGCAGTTGAAAGTAGCCGACAAACGCCCGATCCGCTGACTGCTTACCAACATTTCTTACAATTCGGTCAGTTTGAAAACCGCGAATTCAGCGATCCTCTCAACCCGATCCGCCGCCCTGAGTTTGAGGACGTATTTACCCCGCGCGACTACTTAACGAATAACCCTGATGTTGCTGAAGCCGTGGCACGAGGCGAAACTACAGCCATTGCTCATTATCTTGAATTTGGTGAAGCAGAAGAACGCCCAGGTACTAGCGTCCGCTTTGGAATCATTGCTGACGGCAAGCCCATTAGTGGTAACAATACAACTTTTCAAATATCTCAGTTAGCCGAAAATGGGAGTCTAAAAGGTTTTTCAGCAGCAAGCGACCTCTTTGTCGGGACTGGAGCGTCTGAGCAGATTTATAACTTCGCGCTGGCAACTGCCAACCGGATCAAAATCACCTTAGATAACCTCACTGCGGATGCCGACCTTTCCCTCTACAATGACCGGAATAATAACGGCATATTTGAACTGACCGAACTTGTAGCCCTCTCACAAAATGCCGGGACACAAGCCGATGTTATTGAAATTCATAGCCTTTATCCTAGCGATCGCTATTATGCGATCGTTTCTCAATTTGAGGGCGATACAGAGTACGAACTGACCTTAGAAGTTACGCCAATTCAGTTTCCCCTAGAAACTGCTGTGGATGTGGGATTGTTAGGTCAAACCCCAACACGCTTTGATGGAAATCTTTCCGGCGACGATCCGGTTAAAACCTACCGATTTTCTTTGGATGCGCCCAGCAATATCGACATCAACTTAAGCAATATTGATAGCTCTCGCGTTCAAATCGAACTCCTCCAAGATATTAACAATAATGGTCAGGTCGATGAGGGTGAAGTCTGGCGAATATTTCCGGGTTTAGTAGAGCGCTTGGCAATTGAAGATGGAAACGCTGTCGAACCGCGCTTATCATTTCTAGGTTTGCCTGCGGGAGAATACTTTATCGGGGTAAGTCAAATGGACTTACAAGCCGAAACAACTCCTTACAGCCTGAATCTTTCAGCTATCTCCGCGCAACCTTCGTTCCAAAGCCTCTACGGTTATGGTCGCATTGATGCCGCCGCCGCAGTGGCACGAGCAATTGGCGAAATGCCGTTTGCACCCTCTGAATATTCACCTTCAGTCGATATCAACAATGCGGGTGACTTAAATCTGATACAGGTTCCGGCGGTATGGAACCGAGGGTTTACGGGTAAAGGGGTAATTGTCGCTGTCATTGATGATGGCGTAGATGGCGAACACCCCGGCTTAAAAGACAATATGTGGGTGAATGTCGGGGAGATCCCTGGTAACGGCATTGATGATGACAATAATGGTTTCGTGGATGATGTGCGCGGTTGGGATTTTGTAGACAACGACAACAATCCACAACCACCGCCTAAAGAAGTTCACGGTACTCATGTTGCGGGGACTGTGGCGGCTCGCAATGATAATGCAGATTGGGTACTATCCAATGGTCAAACAGTTAACTCCGTAGGGGTTGCTCATGAAGCGACGATTATGCCGATTAGAGCAACGGGTGTGGAGAAAATTGAAGATTTTGCACAACCTATTGCTAATGCAATCCGTTATGCCGTGGATAATGGCGCGAGGATTCTGCAAATGAGTCTTGGTTTCGATCCAGATTGGAGAATTCCTAATATTGAACTGGTGGAAGATGCTCTGCGGTATGCCAAAGAACGAGGCGTTGTTGCGGTTATTGCTTCTGGAAATGAACGCGCCAATAAAGGCGTGACAGAGCCAATTTTTCCAGCTATTTTAAGCACTCAAGGTTTGGCGATCGCAGTTGGTGCTATTAGCCGCGATAACGAATATACCACTTTCTCTAACCCCGCAGGTACCCAGCCGCGCAGCTACGTAACAGCTCCGGGTTATGAGGTTTTATCGGTTTTACCGGGCGGAAGCTATAACAAACTTAGCGGAACTTCAATGGCTACGCCTCACGTATCGGGAGTGATTGCATTAATGCTCCAAGCGAATCCGAATCTCACCCCCGATAGAGTTGCTCAAATTTTGATTGAAACTGCAAATCCGAATGGAATTGGCTTGCAAGTTCAATTGAATCAATAATTGCCAAAAGCAATTCATTCCGACTGTGATTATTTTTTAGGAGAACTCAGATGGTTGCGTCCAAAATTCAACAAGTTTTTGCAAGTCTTGCCATCGGTACGCTAGCTTTTTCTGCAATGCCTTTGTCTGCCCAAACAATTGCCCAAGCTGGACGGTTTAGCCCCGCCTGGGATGATTGCGAGGATGTGCAAATGGAGATGGCTTATCTGCTGAAATTAAGCGATTCTCCCCTTGCACAAAATCCCGCCCCATTTAACGATATGGTAAGCGGTGTAGGGGGTCAAAGTTGCGTTTTAAGCGCAACAGTTTCTAGACAAAACTTTCAAAATGCGGCTCAACTTCGGAATGCCCTAAAACCAATGTTAACGAAGCAAGGATGGGTCGAAAATAACCAATATGCAGCTTCGGGAGTTGATGAAACTCAAATTGGCTTTTGGAAGGGTGAAGAAGTTCGCGTAGCAATTTTGCGAATTGAAGCGGAAGACAATCCCAATATTGCTCCTAGTCAAAGGGGTTATAAGGTAACAATTCAGATGGCTCAACCCCAGGTACCCAGCTTGTAATCCATAATTCTTGGTTAACTGATTTAAGCCTGCTTATCTTTGAGGAATAGCAGGTTTTTTTATTGAGAATTAAAACAATTTATTCAGTTACCCTTGCTACAATATGCTGTAAAAAAACTCAGCCGTTAAACCCGGTTGTCGATAAAATTGATAGTCTAACTTAAGCGTACATACTTTTTCATAAAGCCGATCTCGTTGAGCAATTAACTGTGAATAACATCGAGAGAAAGTTTTATGCCTATTTTCATTAGGCATTGGCTGAAACATTCCATTCCAAATCAAAGGTTTAGGGCGATTAAGATAGTCTTGAAGCATCATTTGGTGAACTTCAGCAGGAATGGTTAAATAGACAATTTCACCAAAGGCGCGTAGTTGAGTAAATACCTCTTCACCGATATAGATAGCGCTTCCACCCGTATCGATAACAAGATTGCGATCGCGATTTTCCATACTATACTCAATCGCCTCCTGCATGACTTCAGCTTCGCAGGCTAAATATTGCGCTTCTCGTTCCTGAAAATTGGCGGTATCAGGAAGTCCTAACCAGTTTCCGATAGTTTGCAGAGAAATAGTTGGTTCTCTTAGCTGCTGGCTAAGTTTATTAGCGATTTTTGTATCGCAATCAAAGCGCTCAAAGCCTATTGTTGTTAATTGATTTGACCAATAGCTTTTACCGATATTCGACATTCCAATCAGTGTAACGATCATATTTGAATTTGTTAAATAAATCTTGAAAATCAAAATAAAACATACAGTGCTTTTCAGTTAAATTGGGAACAGAGATCCCCAACTTCTCCAAGAATTCTGGGATCTGGTTTTGATAGACTATACTTCATCAACCGGATTCAGCCAAGCACGCATTTCCCGGAATATTCTATGTCTGATTATATTCTCGCTCTCGACCTCGGTACGACTGGCAACCGCGCTATCTTATTTGATAAAGCTGGACAAATTACCGGACAAGCTTATAAAGAACTCACCCAATATTATCCCCATCCCGGTTGGTTGGAACATGACCCAAACGAGATTTGGCAAGATACGTTGCACTGCATTCAGCAAGTTATCAAAAATACGGGTATTTCTGCTCAACAAATCGCGGCTTTGGGGTTAACGGTGCAGCGAGAAACTTGCTTGCTGTGGGATAAAATGACGGGAAAACCCCTGCATCGGGCAATTGTTTGGCAAGACCGACGAACTGCCCCATTATGCCATCAACTGGCTGAGTTAGGTCATGCTGAAGAGATTCAATCTCGCACGGGGTTAGTGCTGGATGCTTATTTTTCTGCGACTAAGTTAGCTTGGTTAATGGATGGGTTAAATCAAACGCATCCAGAGATTGAACGGAATCGTATTTTAGCTGGAACGATTGATACTTGGATTTTGTGGAATCTTACAGGGCGAAAGGTTCACGCGACCGATCATAGTAATGCTAGCCGTACTCTGCTGATGAATCTAATACAGCAGGAGTGGGATAACCGCTTATTAGAACTATTTGGGATTCCCGGTGAATGGCTGCCCCAGATTCAACCCAGTTTAAGCGAATTTGGCATTACCGATTCTCAACTTTTTGGTGCAGAAATCCCAATTACAGCAGTTTTTGGCGATCAACAGGCGGCCTTATTTGCTCATGGCTGCGATCGCCCTGGTACGGTAAAATGCACCTATGGTACGGGCAGCTTTCTGATCGCTCAAACCGGGAAAACCGCAGTGCGATCGCAAAACCAAATGCTGACCACCATCGCCTGGACTCGCCGCCACAACGGGCAAATTGAGGCGAACTATGCCTTAGAAGGGGCAATGTTTACCACAGGCGCTTGCATTCAATGGTTGCGCGATGGCTTAGGTTTAATTGACTCCGCACCCGAAACCGAAACCCTAGCGCAACAAGTCCCCGATACCGCTGGCGTTTGCTTTGTACCCGCCTTTAGCGGTTTAGGCGCACCCCACTGGGATATGACTGCCAGAGGTGCATTCCTGGGGCTAACAGGGGGCGTTCGGCGAGAACATTTGGTTCGGGCTACCCTAGAAGCGATCGCCTATCAAGTCAAAGAAGTGGTAGACGCGATTAATCAAGATTCTCCCACGCCCATCAACCTGCTGAAAGTGGATGGCGGCGCGTGTCGCAACAACTTTCTGATGCAATTTCAAGCCGATGTGCTGGGTATCCCCGTAGAACGCCCTACCATCCAAGAGGCTACCGCCCAAGGTGCCGCGTTTGGCGCAGGTTTAACCGCTGGCTTCTGGTCAGATTACCAGGAATTAGTGACTAGCCGAGAATGCGATCGCACTTTCCACCCTGGCACAGGTGCAGCCTCAGCACAAGCCCATTTTCAGCAATGGCAAAAAGCGGTAGAACGGGTGAAATATTGGAGGTGAGGAGGTGGGGAGATGGGGGGATGGGGGGAAAAGAGTGCAAAGTTCCGAGTTCCGAGTTCCGAGTGAGAAGAGGATGGGGGGACAAAGAGTGCTGAGTAGAAAGTGCTGTTGCGTTAGCTTCCGCGTAGCAGTGTGCTGAGTGGGGAAGATGATAGGGAGTTAAACTCCGGTTCCCTCTCCCTGGGGAGAGGGTTAGGGTGAGGGCTTTAAGCTGCATCCGCTAGTAAGGAACCTTGCGTTAACAACTCAATCGCCGCTTGATATTGTGGATCGGCATCTGTTGCAATTTGAGTGGGTAATATCGGGGTTTGGCTGACCACTTCGCGATCGGGTTGAATTCCCAGTTTGTTAATATCTTGATGATCGGGGGTTTCGTATTTAGCGATCGTCACAGCTAAACCCGAACCATCGGATAAGTCAAACAAAGATTGAATTAGCCCTTTTCCGAAGGTTTTCTCACCCACTAAGATTGCTCGGTGATTATCGTGAAGCGCCCCGGCTAAAATTTCGCTAGAACTTGCCGTACCGTGATTGACTAAAACCACCAAAGGTGCTTGTGTTAGCGCGGTTCCGGTGGCATCAAAGCTATCAAAAATCCCCTGACGATTGACCACATAGACAATCGTGCCATTATCTAGCCACAAACGAGCAATTTCAATCCCCGCCTGTAATAAGCCGCCTGGGTTATTGCGTAAATCGAGGATATAGGCTTTCGCGCCTTGGGTTTCTAGCTTATTAATCGCCTGAGTGAGTTCAGGGGTGGCGTAGGCATTAAATTGACTTAACCGAATGTAACCCACAGGTAAAGATTTCTCACCTGCACTCACCGATCGCACATCCGCATAGACTGGATTCAGGGTAATGCGATCGCGCACCACTTCCACCGGATTTGCCCCCTGTTCGCCCCGTTCCACCAGCAAGGTTACGCGAGTCCCCGCAGGGCCTCGCATCCGGTCTGCTGCCTCTTCTAAGGTCATTTGCTGCGTCGAATTCCCATCAATTGCCACAATCCGATCGAACGGCTGAATCCCCGCCGCCTCCGCAGGCGATCCGGCAATTGGCGCAATCACGGTTAAAATCCCAGTCTGCGCTTCAATCGCAATTTGCAACCCCACCCCCGTCAGTTCTCCAGAGGTCGTCACCTGCAAATTCTGGTATTGATCCGGCTTCAGGAAGCGCGTAAACGGATCGTCCAAACTCTTTAGCATCCGCGAAATCGCTTCATACGCTTCCTCGCGATTGGCAAACGGTTTACTCAGCGCCTTCTGACGCACCAGCCACCAATTTTGGTGATTAAAGGTTTCATCGACATAGGAACGATCCACCAGCCGCCAAACCTCATTAAACAGCTTCTGCTCGTCCGTTAGCGCATAGGCTGGAGAGCTAAAACTCAAAGCTGCGATCGCCATTGGCAGCAACAGCCAGAAAACCACCTGAAAAACTCGCTTAAACATAACAATCTGTAACAAGTATTTTAATCTTTTGGCTATGTTACATTTTTTAGAGAACGGACGAACATACACCAAAGCAATGTTCAAAGGCGTGGCAGAGCATTTGTTGTCTCTAGCGGACTGTTTAGCCATTCCCTGTACTGGGTACGCTGAACGCCACTCACGTCCACCCAACGACCCCAACGTTGGAAGTATGTCACTCCAAGGCAATGCATTTTTAGGACCCCTTGCTTCATGTTTACCAAACAGGTAACAGACTCCAAACTATATAACTGGTTTCAAGAACGCCTCGAAATTCAGGCCCTTGCTGACGATGTTAGTAGCAAGTACGTCCCTCCCCACGTTAATATTTTCTATTGCTTGGGAGGCATCACGCTGACTTGCTTCTTAATCCAGTTTGCCACTGGATTCGCCATGACGTTTTACTACAAACCCACTGTAACCGAAGCCTTTGCTTCCGTTCAGTACCTGATGACCGACGTTAACTTTGGTTGGTTAATTCGCTCCATCCATCGCTGGTCTGCCAGCATGATGGTGCTGATGATGATTCTGCACGTCTTCCGGGTTTACCTGACCGGCGGTTTCAAAAAGCCCCGCGAACTGACTTGGGTGACTGGCGTCATTTTGGCAGTAATCACCGTTTCCTTCGGCGTAACCGGCTACTCTTTGCCTTGGGATCAGGTGGGTTACTGGGCGGTTAAAATCGTGAGTGGCGTACCCGATGCCATCCCCGTTGTCGGTGGCACAATTGTTGAGTTAATGCGGGGCGGTACCAGCGTGGGTCAAGCCACCCTCACCCGTTTCTACAGCCTTCATACCTTTGTTTTACCCTGGTTAATTGCAGTCTTCATGCTGTTACACTTCTTGATGATTCGCAAGCAGGGTATTTCTGGACCGTTGTAAACTCAAACGAGAATCCGACATTCTCACCCGCTGAATTATCCTATTGACCTCAACCACGAGAACACCGTTATGGCAACTATCAAAAAGCCCGATCTTACCGATCCCAAGTTGCGGGAAAAGTTAGCGCAAGGCATGGGTCATAACTACTACGGCGAACCTGCTTGGCCGAATGACCTGTTGTATATCTTCCCCGTTGTAATTCTAGGTACCATTGGCTGTGTCGTAGCCCTTGCTGTCCTCGATCCAGCATTGGTTGGCGAACCGGCTAATCCCTTCGCAACGCCTCTGGAAATCTTACCGGAGTGGTACTTATATCCCTCCTTCCAAATTCTGCGGACTATCCCCAACAAATTGTTGGGAATCGTCTTAACGGGACTTATTCCCCTAGGACTGATATTAGTGCCTTTCATTGAAAGCGTTAACAAGTTCCAGAACCCTTTCCGGCGTCCAGTCGCAACCACTGTCTTTTTGGTGAGTACGCTAATTACCCTTTGGTTGGGCGTTGGCGCTACCTTCCCCATTGACAAATCGTTCACGTTGGGTCTGTTCTAAACCAACAGTTCTAGACTGAATTGACGCCTGTCGGTTGACCAGAGGAAAGATAAACTTCTGAGCAACACCAACAGGCGTCAATTGTTTTGGCAAAACGGAGTGCTATGTTGCAGCAAGCCTACCTGACCGTCAAAAGCGATCTGAGCCTCCTCAACCAAGTTCAAGAGTGGTTTGAGCAATTTTGGGAGGACAATCTTCAAGAACGCGTCTGGCCAGAAAATCAACTGTATCGCTTGCAACTCGCCTTGGCTGAAGGATTTACCAATGCAGTGCGTCATGCCCATCACAACCTCTCGCCAGAAACCCCCATCGATCTTGAATTGACCCTTTGGGAAGACCGTTTAGAGATTCGGATTTGGGATCGCGGTCAACCTTTTAATCCCGACGGCTTAACAGAACCAGAACCTGGGGAACTGCGCGAAGGGGGTTATGGCTGGTTCTTATTGCGACGCCTAGCCGATCGCGTCCGGTACGAACGCTACCCAGACGATCGCAATTGCCTATCGATTGTGAAGCAACTGTTGGGCGTTTCTAAAAGCTAGATTAAACTCAGTCCGGTTCGGATTTCCGTTCTCCGGTATTCTTTGCTAGGATTTGGCAGCAGTTAGGGGTGCTTGGCTAAAATGCAGAGATTGGAGCTTGGACGGAAGCGATCGCAGGTGGACGTTGTTGTAGAGCGAACAACCGCACCGTTTTGGAAGTCGCCCATGACCAATCGGGGCGATCGCGTCACTTGCGCCGACCGCAGATTAAACGCTTCAGGAGATTCATGGCAAGGATGGCGAAAACAGCACTAATTACAGGGATTACGGGTCAAGACGGCTATTACCTCAGCCGTCTGTTATTAGAAAAAGGCTATCGCGTCGTGGGATTAGTCCCCCCCAATCGACAAAACAGCCTGACCAAACTCGGCGCTTTAGCCAATCAGGTCGAAATTTACGCACTCCAACTCACCGACAGCGAAGCCCTCACCGAAGCCGTCAAACAACTGCAACCCAACGAAATCTATAACCTCGCGGCCCCCAGTTTCGTCCCCGACTCGTGGAACGACCCCCTAGCTACCCTTGATTTAGTCACCGGAACCGCCACCCGCCTCCTCACCGCCGTTAGACACGCAGGCTTGCAAACCCGCTTCTACCAAGCCAGCAGTTCCGAAATGTTTGGCGATGTAGACCGATCGCCCCAAGACGAAAACACGCCCTTTCGCCCCAAAAACCCCTACGCCGCCGCTAAATTACACGCGCACTGGACAATGGTACATCAGCGCGAGCGGTATGGTTTATTCGCCTGTAGCGGCATCTTATACAACCACGAGTCACCTCGGCGTCCCGCCAACTTCGTCACTCGCAAAGTTTCGATTGCGGCTGCTTCGATTAAACTGGGTTTAACTCAGGTTCTTGAAATGGGCAATTTAGACGCCAAGCGCGACTGGGGATATGCAGGCGATCACGTTGAAGCGATGTGGCGGATGTTGCAAGCAGACGAACCCGAAGAATATGTGATTGGTACCGGACAACTCCACAGCGTCCGGGAACTCGTCGCCGCCGCCTTTGATTGCGTGGGCTTAGACTGGACGCGCTACGTCACCGTTAACCCCAACTTGCTGCGACCGGACGAACATTTTCATCTCGTGGCTGACCCCAGTAAAGCCAAACGTCAATTAAATTGGGAACCCAAGGTCAGTTTCGAGCAACTGTTAGAAAAGATGGTGCTAAAAGATTTGCAGCGCTTGCAGACTGGATCGCAGTACATCGTCGAATAGACCGTCGGTTTTTGTGAAACTCAGGCTTTGAGTAATAGACAGCAGTGGATTTATTTGTTTTTTTAGAAATCTTTGAGCGCGAAGGCGGAATTCAGTCTTATGTTAAAGACATTTTCCGAGCGTATCTCAAACTAGCCCAAAGAGAACCCCACCGACAGGCTGAGGTGTTTTTACTGCGGGATGGGGAAGGCTGCGTTAACCCCTTTGAAGGACATCCAGAACTGCAATTTCGCTATTTTAAGGACAATCCCGCATGGCGAGGTCGCGTTCGGTTGGGGGCGGCGCTAGGGTCGGCGCTGCTGTTGCGGCGACCGCAGCGGGTGTTTTGCGGTCATATTAATTTAGCCCCACTGGTGCGAATGCTCTGTCAGCCGTTGGGAATTCCCTATACCGTTTTGACCTATGGTAAAGAGGTATGGGAAACCTTGCCCCTAGCAGATCGCCAAGCTTTGCAACGCGCCGATCGGATTTGGACGATTAGCCGCTATAGTCGCGATCGCGCCAGCCAAGCCAACCAAGTTGAACCCCAGAAGTTCGATATGCTCTCCTGTGCGATTGATGGCGAGGCGTTTACCCCAGGCCCCAAACCCCAGCATTTAATCGAACGCTATCACCTCGCGGGTGCAAAAGTCCTCATGACAGTGGCGCGGTTGTGGCCGGGCGATATCTACAAAGGTGTGGATGTCACGATTCGGGCCTTACCCCGCATTTCACAAATTTTCCCAGAAGTCAAGTATTTAGTGATTGGACGCGGTGACGACCAACCGAGGTTAGCCCAACTTGCCCAAGATTTAGGCGTTAGCTCGCGCGTTGTCTTTGCCGGGTTTGTCCCCACCGAAGACCTTGTAGATCATTACCGCGTTGCCGATGCCTACATCATGCCCTCTCAAGAAGGATTTGGCATTGTTTATCTAGAAGCGATGGCTTGTGGCATTCCCGTCTTATCAGGCAATAGCGATGGTTCTGCTGATCCTTTACAAGATGGACGCCTCGGCTGGCAAGTCCCCCACCGCGACCCCGATGCAGTGGCTGAGGCTTGCATCGAAATCCTCAAAGGGGAAGACCGACGCTGTGACGGTCAATTTCTCCGTCAAGAGGCGATCGCAGGTTTTGGTCAAGAAGCCTTGGTGCATCAACTCGCAAAGCTATTGCACTCTAAATAGCCGCGATTCTCGATCTCGTCTAATATGCCATTCCTATTGTTCCAGGTTCGCCAGCCATAACTCCAAATCCGCCAAGGTCGAGAAATCCAACAACGTTAAAACCATTAAAGCAACCCCCAAAGGCAGTTGAGCGATCGCACCCAATTCATCTAGGTAGGAGAGTGAAAAAAAATGGGGGAGATTGAACTGGAGCGCAAAGCTAGACCCCAGCGCTAACATTGCCGAGTTAGACCCTTTTCGGCAAACTCTCGTCATCATCGGCTCAGCAGCATCTATCTTTGAGATAGACCTTGAGCTTTGGTACAACAGCCATTTTCGGCAATGTTGCTTCCTAATAAACACCCGCCTCCTCGCAAACCGAAGAATTTAGAGCGGCGTGAAGAGAGAATACTTGTTACCAGCAGAGGTCTTCCCACCCCATTGCTATCTGTAGCGTGTAGTGCAAAGCGAAAGATCGTGCTGTCACTTTTAACCAGCAGGCGACGCCAGATCATAGGACTGATGCCCAGTAGTGCCACTTTGAGTTGGTAGATGACAGGTTCAGGTGAATCAGACATGGAGCCATCTTACCGTGTCCTCTGCTCCATCTCCCCCGAAAAAAATCGCTCTCCATTTTTTTTCACTCTCCAGGTAAACGCGGTGCATCTGTTCGCTTTCCCACAAAGCTCCATCCTACTCCCCAAGATTTCAAATAACGCTCGCTCTTGTGGATGTAGCAGGAGTCCGGTTACGACATTTAAGATGGAGATCGGTTGGTTCGTACCCTGTAGGAGATGATTGTGAACCCAGATAGCTTTAAACAAATACAACTCAATCTTTCCGGTCTTAGCACTTGGCTGATCGTTCTCGGTGTTGCTTGGTTGCTGGGAGCCATTGGACTAGGGTGGCTGGTGCAATCGGTTTTAATTCTATTTGCTTTTATTCTGATTGCGCCTGTTATCGGCTTTTTCGGCTTTCGCTGGTGGTTGCAACGCAATCTGATTCAGGATGATTGCCCGGTGTGCAACCACGAGTTTACCGCTTTAAATAAAACTCAATGTCGCTGTCCCAACTGCGGCGAGCCGATCCAGGTTGCTCAAGGAAAATTTAATCGCCTGACTCCAGCAGGAACGATTGATATTGATGCAGTTGAAATCGCTGTTAAGCAAATTGAGGAGTAAAACGGGTTCAGCCGTCTTCAAGTTGCGAACGTTGAACCCCACTCTTTTATCGGGAAACTGATAGGGTATAGTTGTGCGAACCGCCAGCGCGATCGCCCACATACAAAGAATAAGTCCCTTGTTCCCAATATCCCGGTACCTCAAGCACGCCACCTGAGAGATTATCAGACAAGATACAGGATGTTCCTTGCGGCCCTTGAATCATTAACGTCGGTTGTCCATCGCCTTGCACAATAAAACGCATGGATGTAATATCAGCCGCAAGCTGAACCACAGCGTTAGGTGTAGCGGGCAAAGCGCCGCATTCTGTTCCCCCCGATCCGCCAGAAACTCCAGAACTGAGAGTTTGCGGGTTGGGCTGAAAGTTAGGTTGCAAAATCACCTGAGCCTGACTGGTCGTGCTGCCTAGGGATGCTAATCCTGTAGCAACCAGAATCGGAACCGCAATCCAAGGATTCAATTTCATTTTACGCTCACCCCTTCACTGCTCGAAGACAATCCAGAAGATTAGATGCGACCTCTTCCCCCATTCCATCAAACATTCGGAAAGCGTCTGTCTAGGTTGGTCTACAAGAGGTTCCTGCGGTTTTCCAGGAAGCCTATCGGTACTTTGTCAAGCCTCAATTCCTAGCCCAGCCGCTTGATACCCATGCTTGGTTAAAGGATGTAGAGATACACTTCTATCTACTATGGTGAGTCGTATTTGTCCGTTCGTTCGTTGCAAGTGGTCACTTTTATAAGTGTCAATCGTCTTTCAAGTTGAGGTTACAGTGCTTGAAAGTTATTGCATTCTAGAGTATCGCTTGCTCCACTGGTGGCAATTTGGCAAGTTTGGGTTAAGGGATTATAAGAGACGCACTGGACGCATTCAGCAAATAGTGGTTCGCTGCGGCGTTGAGGTTGGACTTTGAGCATGAAGGTTGCCCAGAGAATCCCCACAATCGATAGAACCAAGGTGGGATAGAAGAAGGCGTTGTAGCTGCCAAATAAATCCCGACATTGCCCTGCAATCAGCGTACCGGCAACAGCCCCGACGCCGTAAGCTGCGAAGATGATGCCATAATTGCGGGCAAAGTTTTGAGATGAAAATAGGCTGAGGGTAGCGGTTGGTGCTAAAGCAAGCCAACCCCCAAACCCAAAGGCAAATAGGGAAAAGGCAACCAGGTAGGTATGAACATCGCCGGGGCTGGCCTGAATCATTAGGATGGATGCAATCAGGCTGAGGGTGTAAGATGCGATCGCGGCTTTTTTGGGTTTAACCCAGTCCGTCAACCAGCCAAAGAAGGGACGCGAGGCTCCATTAAAGATGGCAAAAATGGAAACGCTGAAAGCCGCAGTCGTTGCATCTAAGCGGATTGTTTCTTGAGCAACAGGACTAGCAATCCCAATGGTTGCAACACCCATAAATACGCCAATGGCATAGCATACCCACAACCCATAAAAACGACGAGTTCGCCACAGGGGAGGGGAATTAGTCTCGCTACTTTGGCTAGCGGTTGACTGCGTTGAGGAGGAGGGCTGGGGATGCCATCCGGGAGGGGGGGAAACGAGAAACGGAGCGATCGCTAAAATAATCGCGCTAAAGGCGACGCCAAGAATGATAAAAGTGGGTCTAACGCCGTAGAGGGTAATCAGTTGTCGGGCGATGGGGGCGCTGATAAAGGGCGATAATCCAAAGCCGATGACGGTGGTTCCGACTGCTAATCCTTTTTTGTCGGGAAACCATTTGGCGGCGACTGCGATGGGAACGCCGTAACCGATTCCGGCTCCAATGCCAACAACTAACCCATAGGCTAGAACTAACTGCGGGGTGGTGTTCGCAAAACTCGATAATATATAGCCTAAACCGACGATTAAACCGCTAATGGCAGCCGCACGGCGAATCCCAATTTTTTCGAGAAATAAGCCGGTCAGCGTGGTAAAGATGGAGTAAAACAGCAATACGGCGGTGAAGGGTAACAGACTTTCGGTTGCACTTAACTGGAGTAATTCTTGCAGGGGTTTAACAAAAATTGTCCAGGTGTAAATGCTTCCCAAACACAAAAGGACGAGAATGCCGAGGGGGAGGATTAACCATCGTCCTCGAACGGCAGGGAAGCCAAAAAGGGTGGGTTGGGTTGGCAGGGTCATAACAATCTCACTCAATCGGCTGAGGTTGCCGTTAGTCTTTCAAAGCAAGGGAAGCTGGTATTTGAGCGCTCTCTCCCCTTCAGTTTTATTGTGCGGGAGTTCGCTCAATTGCAACCCGTTTGTTAGCAATTTTTCATAGTTATTTTGACTCAATTAAAACAATCAAAAGATTGCAAAAGTCACTTTTGAGTAAAAGCCCAAACGCCATTCCAATTCGCAGGAATTCCCTGTTGGTTGAGTCGATCGATGCGTTCGAGATAAAGTTGAGCTGCTTTATCCGTAGGATTAATTCTTAAGACCTGCTCAAAACCTTGTCTAGCCTCGGTTAAATTTCCCTGACAATATTGCTGTAGTGCTTGTTGAAAGTCGGCTAGCGTTTTCAGCTTTAATGCTCGCCGATCTGCTTGTTCAACATCCATGACTTCATAGACGCCGATCGGTTCGCTACGACCTTTGACAATAGCACGGTCTAAGAAGCGAATCTGATACTTTTCGGGACGGTGCAATTGCTTGACCACTTCTTCGGAAATGACCATCGAAGCGCCATAAAATTTGGTTAAACCTTCCAAACGGGCTGTTAGGTTGACATTATCTGAAATTGCATCGCCTTGAATGCGGTTCTGTTCGCCAACCATTCCCACCATCATGTAACCGACATGAATTCCCATACCAATTTGAATGGGTAATTGTCCTTGGGTTTGGCGATCGCTATTGAGCTGTTGTAATTGTTGAAACTGAGCAATTCCCGCATCGACTGCATCGTCAACGCGATCGGGAAATACTGCCATCACCGCATCGCCAATGAACTTCACGACAAAGCCGTTGTATTTGCAAATTTCCGGACTCACCCGTTGCAAATAGGCGTTGACAAAATTAAAGTTCTCCTGGGGCGTCATACTTTCCGATAGGGTGGTAAAGGAGCGAATATCGGAAAAGGCGATCGCCATCTCTTTGCTGACATGATCGCCGAGTTCGATGCGGGTGACATCAGGTTTCTGTAAGAACTTGAGGAATTCAGTGGGAAAAAATCGTGCAAAGGCGTTTTTCTGGGTTTCTAAGCTATCAAAGGAGGTTTTAAGCTGTTCTGCCATGCTATTAAACGATTGCGTGAGCTTTTCAATCTCAATAATTTGCAGCAGGTTCGGCAGGTAGATATATTGATTGAGGTTTCCCCGCGCCATTTCATCTGAGGCGCGCGTTAGGCGGAGAATGGGATGCGTAATCCAACGGGCGGTCAGGATACCCATTGCGATCGCGCCAACTAGCGCCAGCAAGCACAGGAGTAGCGTGTTGCGCGTGTTGGCGTGGATTTGCGCCATAAAATCGGATTCTGGCACAATGACTAAAATCAGCCAGTTAATGCCATAGCCGTCTTGAAAGGGTTCAACCTGGAGAAATTGGCGTTCGCCTTCTAGCCAAAATTCCAGTTGGTGCGATCGCTCAATGCGATCGAGGTTACCAAAACTCTCTAATAGCGTTTGTAGCGCAGTTCGCAGGGTGGGATTCGCACTGTTAAGCGCATTAAGACGTTGGGGAGGGCGATCGCCATTTCCGGGAGTGTAAGGTAATTCTGGAGTCGAGTTGGCAACCAGCAAGCCATTACGTTCGACAATAAAGGCGCTGCCGGTTTTACCAATGGTGAGACTTTGTAAAAAAGTGACTAAACCCGATAGCGAGACATCGCACAGCAAAATTCCCCGCAAACTGCGATCTGGGTTGTAAAGTGGGTAAACGGCTGAGGCATCTAGGCGCTGACCAATGGTGGAAGGTTCAATTTCCGTCCAAGTGGGTTGACCGACACTTAAGGCTGTTTTATACCACGATCGGGTTCTAGCATCGTATTCTGACCGTTCGCTGAGTACCGCTTCAGGTTCTCCCTGGGGGTTCGCGCTGTAGCGTCGCAGGGTGCGATCGCTCTGTGTGGCTATGACCACATAATCTTCTAAGCCATTTGCGCCAAAGAACTCACCGCGATCGTTAGCAAAGGCGATCGTCCCAAACTGAATGAACAGTTGACTCTGTTGCCAAAAGTAGCGCGTCAAAGCCTCCGGATCTTCTAAGTTCAACAAATCTTGCTGAAAAATCTGAGCGTTAAATTGATGCAGCAGTTGAGGTGCATCCAAATAGCGATCGACTTCTTCATGCACTCGCACGACAATTTCCTGTCGCAGTTGAGTTGCCAGATCGTTGACTGCTCTTTGTCCGCTGCGGAATGAAAGCCACCCCACGAGTCCAGTAATGGTGACGACTTGGAGGACAAAAGGGAAAACCAGGGTGGTTCGCAAACCTAGTTTTTTGGGTTTTGCAGGTTTGGGAGCGATTCTGCTAGGGAACAACGACATAGGGCTAGTCTAAGGCAATGATTCAATGGAAGCATTGAAATGAGAAAAACTGCCACTGTTTGCCGGGAACTGCGATTAAAGATCCGGCGAATTTTGAGCGCGATCGCTCTCAGTTATCAATCATACGCGCCCGATCCGGAGATTTTGGGGTGGGTGCGATCGCCCTTCCCCTCAACCCAGCTTCTCGCCTCATCTCACCCCAAGTAGCCCTAACTGGGTTGTGATTGAGTACAAATACTCGTTGGAGAGCGCTATCCAAAATCCCCCAATCTGGACTGAATAACAAAAGTCCCAGTAGGGGCTAAAAGCCAGACCCACTAGGACTTTTCACAGACGCCCTCGGTAGGGATCGAACCTACGGCCCAGGGATTAGAAATCCCTTGCTCTATCCACTGAGCTACGAGGGCAAAGACCAAACAATTCTTGATTATAGCATAATATCTGCAACATTCAAATATTAAAGCAAATCAGCCTGTATTTTAGCCCTGAAGTTGCTTGAAGTTCGATTATTAAGTTAAATTTGATTAAGAAGGTTTCTCAGAAAGTCAGTAACGGCGTAAAGACTGTTGCCATTTTTGAGACAACCAACCCTGGTAGCGTCCAACCGCCATAAAACAAAGAAGCCTACCGATTTTTAGGCGCTTGTTTAATTGATGTAAGACTCGTTATAGAGACAACCGCGTTATGAAAATTTCTTGGAGAGTAATTCTTTTGTGGGCATTGCCTGCATTAGTGATCGGGTTTTTCGTGTGGCAGGGTGCGTTTGCTCAATCTGCTGCCGAACTCGGCTCTAATACAGCCAGTACCCGGATGACCTATGGGCGTTTTATAGAATACTTAGAAGCTGGCAGAGTTACAAGCGTCGATCTCTACGAAGGTGGCAGAACCGCCATTGTAGAAGCCGTTGACCCAGAACTAGACAACCGCGTGCAACGGTTGCGCGTAGACTTACCGGCCAACTCCCCAGAACTGATTTCTCGGCTGAGAAACGATCAAGTTAACTTCGACATCCATCCCCCGCGCAATGATGGTGCGGTTTGGGGACTCTTGGGTAACTTAGTCTTCCCCTTACTGTTGATCGCCGGTTTGTTTTTCTTGTTCCGCCGTTCCAGCAACGTTCCTGGCGGCCCCGGACAAGCGATGAACTTCGCCAAGTCTAAGGCGCGGTTCCAAATGGAAGCCAAAACGGGCGTCTTATTTGATGATGTCGCTGGCATTGAAGAAGCCAAAGAAGAACTGCAAGAAGTCGTTACCTTCTTGAAAAAACCTGAACGCTTTACCGCCGTTGGGGCCCGCATTCCCAAAGGCGTGCTGTTAGTGGGGCCTCCGGGAACGGGTAAGACCTTACTGGCAAAAGCGATCGCAGGCGAAGCAGGCGTTCCTTTCTTCAGCATTTCCGGTTCTGAGTTTGTGGAAATGTTTGTGGGTGTCGGTGCTTCTCGCGTCCGCGACTTGTTCAAAAAAGCCAAAGAAAACGCCCCTTGTATCATCTTTATCGATGAAATTGACGCTGTAGGTCGCCAGCGGGGTGCGGGAATTGGCGGCGGTAACGACGAACGCGAACAAACCCTCAACCAACTTTTAACCGAGATGGATGGGTTTGAAGGCAATACCGGAATTATCATTATCGCGGCGACGAACCGACCTGACGTTCTCGACTCTGCCTTACTGCGTCCCGGTCGTTTTGACCGTCAAGTTACGGTTGATGCGCCAGATGTGAAAGGACGTTTGGAAATTCTGGATGTCCACTCCCGCAATAAGAAGCTAGCGCCGGAAATTTCTCTAGAAGCGATCGCGCGTCGGACTCCGGGTTTCACGGGTGCAGACTTAGCCAACCTGTTGAACGAAGCGGCGATCTTGACGGCACGGCGACGCAAAGATGCGATTACCATGCTAGAAATTAACGATGCGGTTGACCGCGTTGTAGCAGGGATGGAAGGGACGCCCTTGGTTGATAGCAAGAGCAAGCGCTTAATTGCTTACCATGAAGTGGGACACGCCATTGTTGGCACCTTAATTAAAGACCACGACCCCGTACAGAAAGTTACCCTCATTCCTCGCGGTCAGGCCCAGGGTTTAACCTGGTTTACGCCAAGTGAAGACCAAAGCTTGGTCTCGCGATCGCAACTCTTGGCCCGCATTTCTGGCGCACTCGGCGGACGCGCGGCTGAAGAGGTCATCTTTGGCGATGCGGAAGTGACGACAGGTGCCGGAAATGACTTGCAACAAGTCACCGGAATGGCCCGCCAAATGGTAACGCGCTTTGGGATGTCGGATCTCGGCCCTATTTCCTTAGAAGGTCAGTCTGCTGAAGTCTTCCTCGGTCGCGACTTAATGACCCGTTCGGAATATTCTGAGGAAATTGCTTCCCGCATTGATGCTCAAGTGCGCTCAATTGTGGAGCATTGCTACGATGAAGCCAAGCGGATCATGCGCGAGAACCGCGTTGTCATCGATCGCCTCGTGGATCTGCTGATTGAGAAAGAAACCATCGACGGCGAAGAATTCCGGCAAATTGTGGCTGAATATACCCAAGTTCCGGAAAAAGAGCAATACGTACCGCAACTCTAAGCGCTCAGTTGGGATAATTTTCCAGTGCTGAAATAAAAGGGTGGGATTTTAACCCACCCTTTTTGCTGGTCTTAGTTTAATCGACCCATACGATCCACCGGCCAAAACCGCATAATGGCTCTCCCGATAATGCGATCGCGCGGAACAACGCCCCAGCAGCGAGAATCATAGCTGTTATTGCGATTATCCCCCATCACCAGGTAAGAATCGGGGGGAATAACCACCGATCCAGAGAGAAATTGTTGATCGGCCGGACAAACGTTAAGTTTTGTCAGTTGATGGTCGGAAGCAGAGATCGCCGGATCGGCCGGATACAAATCTGAGGCGACATAATCTTCTTCTAGGCGTCGATCGTTAATGTAAACGCGACCGTCCCTCAATTCTACAGTTTCTCCGGGAAGCCCAACAATCCGCTTAATTAACTCATCCTCGAACGTCGGGTTATATTTCATCATCCGGTCGGGAGGCGAAAAGACAATAATATCGCCCCGTTGGGGTGGCTGAAAGTGGTAGCTTAATTTATCCACTAAAACGCGATCGTGTTGGGGTTGGTATTGTAGCGTCGGCAGCATCGATTCTGTAGGAATATAGCGTGCTTCTGCGACAAAGGTGCGGATACCAAAGGCAAAAATAGCACTCAATCCCAAGGTTTTGAGCGTTTCAATCCAAGGATTTTCAACCGGGGTGGGTTCGGAATAGGGATGATGAGGTTTGTGAATAGGAGTCATGAATAAATCAGCAATGGCGATCGCTTCTGCAATCAACTATAACGCTCCAACCCTTACGACTGGTTGCAGCAAGAGGCGTTCCCCAACTTGACGCGAGCAGATTGCGATTTTAGGATGGAAGTCGAGAATCTTATCCGTGAAGTCGGAATTTGTCTCAATCTTTAGAAATCCAACAACGCTCCATCGAGATTCTATCGTCCCTCAGTTATCGGACGGGTCAACTGAGCGGTTATCTCGAATCGATTGCCCAAGGGGTGAGCGAACTCCTGAACTTAGAATGGGTTGTTGTCACCCTCTGCCAAGCGGGTGTTGAGAAAGTGTTGGCGAGTACCCGCGACTTGGGGGAAGACCGCGATCGCGTTTATTCTCTCCACGGCAGTCTAGCAGAACGCGTCATCCTCCAGAATAGCCCCGTGGTGATTGAAGATGCTCGCCTGAACCAGGGGAACTTGCCAGAAGGCTATTTGTCTTACTTGGGCGTCCCATTGCGATCGCCAACCGGAGAAATTCTCGGTACCATTTGTGCTTTTGGACGAGAACCGCACAGCTTGACGCCCGCCGAAGTCAAACTCGCCGAAATTTTTGCCGAACGCGCCGCCACCGCCATTGATAACTACCAGCTTTATCAACAGCAACGCGCCTTTAACCAAGACTTAGAAGCCGAAGTCGCCAAGCGTACCGAAGAACTGAAATTCGCTCAAAATCAGTTGGAATTGCGCGTAGAACAGCGCACCGCCGAATTGCGCCAAGCCGTGGAACAACTCCAGGCGGAAATTCAAGAACGCCAGCAAATAGAAGCCGCCTTGCGAGAAAGTGAAGGACGGTTTCGCACCTTATTAGATAATGCCGCCGATGCCATTTTTGTGATTAATGACCAAAATCAAATTATCGATGTCAATCAGCAAGCCTGTACCAGCTTAGGGTATACGCGATCGGAACTTTTGAAGTTTACCGTTTTTGAGATTGAGAAAAAGCGATCGCCCCAAGAGATGGCCGCCACGCGCCAGCAGTTACGTTTAGGATCGCCCCAAACCCTCGAAGGTATCCATCAGCGTCAAGATGGAACCACTTTTCCGGTAGAAGTCCGAGTCGCCTTATTTGAAAGCGGCGGACAAACCCTAGAACTCGCCTTAGCGCGAGACATTACCGAACGCCAGCAAGCCCAACTAAGTTGCGAACGCCTAGCAGAACTCGGAGAATTTGCAGCCACCATTATTCACGAAGTCCGCAACCCCCTCACCACCGTTTTATTAGGTTTAAACGCCTTTAAGCAACTCGAACTCTCCGAGATCTTTCAATCGCGTTTAAGTCTCGCCTTAGAAGAAGCCGAACGCCTGCAACGCTTGCTCAACGAAATCTTAGCCTATGCCAAACCCCAAGCCTTGCAAGAGGTTGAATTAGAACTCAACCAATTTATTACCCAGATGTTGGATAGCTTGCGCCAGATGCCCTCGGCGATGGGACGCCAGATCCAATTTACCCCTAGCCAAACCGCGATTCAGGTGCGGGGCGATGCCGATAAGCTAAAACAAGTCTTGATTAACCTCATTGCCAATGCTTGCGAAGCCGTTGGTGAAGGCGAGTTAATTCAGACGCGCATTTCCAGCCAGATGAACCGCGTTTGCGTGCAAATTCAGAACGGCGGCGATCCCATTCCCCCAGAAATTTTAGCCAAAATTATCCAACCGTTTTATACCACCAAACCCGCCGGGAATGGATTGGGGTTAGCCATTGTCAAGCAAATTGTAGAAGCGCATGGGGGACAATTGAGAATTGAGTCAGATGCGATCGCAGGTACCCTTGCCAGTATTGACTTACCAATGGCGATCGCGCCCAAAAAAGTAGAGACGCTCTCCACGCCTCTACCTCAAACCCCAAACTCCCCAAAACTAGAGTTTTTCTAGGTCAATTAAACCGTAACCCCACTTCGGATCGAAACACAGAGGGGGCTTGCCTGGAATGGCACAGACTTCGCGCAAGCGTTCCTTAATCACCTCCGGTTCCAAGGTCGAATCGCTTTGCAACAGTAAAGCGACCACCCCCGATACAAACGGCGTCGCCATACTGGTACCTGCCAAGACCACAAACCGACTGTTCACCCGGTTAGCGCGTTCCGGTGCCGAATCCGAACTTAAGGCAGCCACAATCATTGCACCTGGGGCGGCAATATCTGGCTTTTGGGCCTCATTCCGCAAGGGGCCTTCGCTACTAAATTCAGAAATGGTATCAAACTCTAGACCCACTTCTCGCGGCGTTCCATCAATATCCATCCACTTGGTTTTCGTGGTGTACGAAGCAACTGTAATCGCACTCGCCGACGCCCCCGGAGAACCAATCTTCACCGAATCCGCCACGCTATTGCCCGTAAACAAGACAGAAGCCGAGGGGTCTAGCGTCCAGACATCGACCCGTCCCGACCGCTCAGAGAGGTTGCGGAGGCGCAATTGCCAAGTTCCCCCTTTTAAGGAGGGTTTAAACATGCCCCCGCGAATCTGCACGAAGAAATTGTAGTCGCCATTAGCTGGATCGCGATCCGGCGTCACCACTTGAATCGTCGCGTCAGGTAACTTGTACTCCTTAACGGGGTTCCCTGTGGGAATAATTTTTTGGAACGGCGTCACAAATCCAAGGGGCGTGCGAACGGAGACTTCAAACTCGCAATTTCCGGAGTACCATCCATTTAACCAGGCAATGCCAACGCGATCGCTCGGAACGTGGAAGCGCATGGTGTGGGTTCTGCCCCCGCTAACCGTAGCTTGAGCATGAATATTATCATTGCCTTCATTACCCGCCGCACAGCACACAATCCGACCGGGCCCCGATTCAGCATCAATAATTTGCGACAGCGAATCCGAACCATCATGGGCATCCGCATGACCGCCTAAGCTCAAATTCACCACCGCCGGACGACCTAATTCGCCAGCAACCCGGAAGATATAGCGAATGCCATCGGCAATGTGAGCATCTTGTAAATCGGTTTTAACAATCACTAAATCGGCTTCGGGGGCAACGCCTCCATACAGGCTATCTTGACCGGCTGCAATCCCCGCTACATGGGTTCCGTGACCATTTTCATCAATTGAGGTGGTGAGAATTGGATCTTGCAATTCCACCCCATAGCCGCCTTCTTTGACGCCTCTTCCGGGAAGCGTTTGATCCCAAATGCGGAGAATTCGACCTTGGAAGGCAGGGTGCTTGGGGTCAATTCCGGTGTCTACAACGCCAACGACAACATTTTTACCCGTGAGATTGTTATTGTTGAGTTTATATTGGGGCAGCTTAACCCGTTCGACGGCGCGATCCATTGAAGTGTGGAGGTAGCGCGAGGGTTTAATGCGATGCACGGCTGGATCGTCCGAGAGATTGCCAATACAATTAATCGGTGCGATCGCGGTTCGGACGCTGCCCTGACGCTGGTTAACGCGGACGCCAATCTCAGCTAAATGGTCAAGATTCGCGTTTTCGTCGCAGTAGATAAACACCACGCTACGAGGGGGTTTAGGGCTATCTTCTGCGGCCACAATGCCGAGGGTTCGCTTTTGTAAAAATAAGCCTAAGCGATCGCCTTGTTCAACTGCGGCATCGTAATCTTGTAAGGCGAGAAGCAATCCAGGTGAAATCTTTTCAGGTGTCATGACGCGTTCACCGAAAATTCTGAGGGATTCTAACTAACTACTCAACTTCTACTCTAAATTCAGGATAAAAGTTGAGTCATACCTGAGTATCCTGCAAGACGCGCAACCCGTCGCTAGGGGCGAGAACCCCTATTGGGGAAGAAGGGAATTGGGAGTTGGGAGTTAGGGGTTGGGGAAGAAGGGAGTTGGGAGTTGGGAGTTAGGGGTTGGGGTAGAGGGGAGTTGGGAG
>NZ_MJGC01000056.1 GCF_001746915.1 Desertifilum tharense IPPAS B-1220 | reverse complement strand
TTATCAGAAGTCTGGGTTTAAAACCCCGTGCTTCTAGCACGGCTTTTTGTTAAACTGTAGTTGGTCACAGACCCACCCGGATTTAAGATACTCCGAAATAAACAACAAGGTTGAAAGTCCTGTCAGAGTTGCGATCAGAAATAGGGGAAGCAGAAAGGGCAATGGAAAGTCTAACCCTGGACGCAAACAAGTATTTTACTTGTACACGAAACAGAAAGAAAAGTCGCCATAGGGCATTGGGAGACTATAAACGAACGTGGAGACTGGATAAGACTTGCTTGCAAGCGTCGGTCTGCGAAACGTTAAGGAAT
>NZ_MJGC01000055.1 GCF_001746915.1 Desertifilum tharense IPPAS B-1220 | reverse complement strand
CTTTCAGTCAGTTCGCTGAGGTTGTCGTCAGTAATGGCAACCTGAATGGTTTGTTGGGTCTGTCCTGGGGTAAAGGTCAGAGTGTTATTGGTAATGGGCGTATAGTCAGCAGAGGTGGCTGTACCTTCAACGGTGCTGTAGTTAACGGTGATGGTTTCGCTGCTGGGATTGGTTAAGCTGACAATTAGGCTAGCCGTGCCATCGCCTTCATTGACTGTTACATCGCTAATTGAGAGTTGCGGTTGCTCGTCGTTATCGATAATGGTGACAGTTCCAGTCTCGTGACCTCTGCTGAGAGTGGCATTGGTGGGAGT